>JAJWOH010000198.1:0-4114 GCA_021635485.1 Segatella copri
TTTGTGGTCGTTTGCGGTCGTTTGTGGTCGTTTTTGTGGTCGTTTGCGGTCGTTTGCGGTCGTTTTTGCGGTCGTTTGCGGTCGTTTTTGCGGTCGTTTGCGGTCGTTTTTGTGGTCGTTTGCGGTCGTTTTTGTGGTCGTTTGCGGTCGTTAATTCGACTATTTGAGGTCGTTACTTGGGCATAACTCATGTAACCAGCATGTAACTGAGCAACTCGAAATAGCCCTTAATCAATGCAAAAGCCCTTTAAAACGGTGCCTGACGCATGTAACTGGCATGTAACTGGATAAAAAAAAAGAGAGTGTGTCATAAGTCCATGACGCACCCTCATCAACTTAAATTAACGTGACTCAGTCTATCCTTCTCCTAAGCAGAGAGATACCTACATCATCCCTTCCAGTTTTTCCTGCGCCTCGCGCATATCTTTTTCAAAATTCACATGGTCTAGAAGGAATTCCGTTCTGCCTTGAGAAAGAAGAAGATAGAGCTGCGGATTCATGCCCTCTACATACTGGGCGATGGCATACTCTATATCATCACGCTGCGTAGGATTGGTGGAAAATTCAAAAACCCTGAGCTTCTGATGAATAAAGCAATATGCCGACTCTATACTATCTCTGGTGATGCCCCCTGCCAAGAGAGCATCACCATTATTATTCTGATTCATTCTGAATATCCTTTTTATTTCACGCCCTTCATCGACAAGGCGATGCGCTTGCGCTTCAAATCTACTTCTGCCACTCTCACCATCACATGCTCATGAAGCTTTACCACCTCAGAAGGATCCTGAATGTAACGGTTTGACATCTGGGATACATGAACCAGACCATCGTTGTGGACACCTATATCTACAAAGGCACCAAACTTGGTAATGTTGGTAACAATGCCCGGCACAACCATGCCTACCTGCAAATCCTCTATCTCCTTGATGCTGGCATCAAACTCAAACTTCTCCACCTCACCACGAGGGTCCAAGCCCGGCTTGTCAAGCTCAGCCATGATATCGGTCAAAGTAGGCATACCCACCTCGGCACTCACATATTTTCTGATATCAATTTTCTTCTGCAGCGCCTTGTCTTCTACCAGCTGCTTCACCGTTACGCCCTGATCTTTCGCCATCTGCTCTACCAGCGCATAGCGCTCCGGATGAACGGCACTGTTATCCAAAGGATTCTTAGCGCCTGGAATGCGGAGGAAGCCGGCACACTGCTCGAAGGCCGAAGGACCCAAACGTGGCACCTTCTTCAACTGGGCACGGGAAGCGAAGGCTCCATTTTCGCGGCGATATTCCACGATGTTCTTGGCAAGCGTAGGTCCCAAACCGCTCACATAGGTCAGCAGATGCTGCGATGCGGTATTCAGGTTGACACCCACCGAGTTCACGCAACTCATCACCACCGTATCCAGACTCTTCTTCAGCTGAGTCTGATCCACATCATGCTGATACTGTCCCACACCGATGCTCTTCGGATCAATCTTCACCAATTCAGCAAGCGGATCCATCAGTCTTCGTCCGATGCTCACAGCACCACGCACGGTAACATCCTCATCCGGGAACTCATCTCTTGCAATCTTCGAAGCCGAATAGATAGAAGCACCATCCTCGCTCACCACATAGATATCTACCGGATGAACGAAATCGATGCTATGCAGCCAGTCGCTGGTTTCGCGGCTTGCCGTACCGTTACCTACAGCCATTGCCTCCACCTGATACATCTTTACCATGCGCTGGATGGCAGCCGTAGCCTCGCTCTTTTTGTTGCGGGGAGGATGAGGATAAACAATTTCATGATGAATCAGATTACCCTGCGCATCGAGACAGCAAGTCTTGCAACCATTGGCAAAACCTGGGTCAACCGCCATCACGCGTTTCTGTCCGAGAGGAGCCGCCAACAGGAGCTGGCGCAGGTTTTCGGCGAATACCACGATAGCTTCCTCGTCCGCCTTCTGCTTACTGAGCGCAGCAAATTCGGTTTCAATGCTAGGCTTCAACAGTCGCTTGAAGGCATCATCCACCGCTTCGCCCACCAGCGTCTGGCACTCACCGAACCCGTGAACATAGTGGCGCTTCAGTTTATCCTGACACTGCTCATCATCAGCCGAGATGCTGACACGCAAGAATCCTGCCGCCTCGCCTCTACGCATAGCCAGCAACCGGTGCGAAGAACATTTCTTCAATGGTTCAGAGAAATCGAAATAGTCGGAGAAGCGCTGCGCCTCTTCCTCATCCTTCTTCTTGGCTACCACCTTAGAAGTGATGATGGCACCGCGTCTGAACTCACCGCGAATCTGATTGCGGCTCTGCTCATTCTCGCTTACGGTTTCGGCGATGATGTCCTTGGCACCCTGAAGTGCAGCCTCCACATCCTTCACCTTATCGCCCACAAACTTCCTGGCAGCCTGCTCCGGATTGCGTTCACGCTGGAAGAGGAGCAACTGTGCCAGAGGTTCCAAGCCTGCCTCACGTGCTATCTGTGCACGGGTGCGGCGCTTTGGCTTATAAGGAAGATAGATGTCTTCCAGTTCGGTAGCATCCCAGCACTGTTCGATGCGTTTTTTCAGTTCATCCGAGAGTTTTCCCTGTTCCTCGATGGTTTTGAGGATAGTCTCCTTTCTCTTCGCCATCTCAGAGAGTTTCTCGTTAGCCTGTGCGATGGCTTCAATGTTTACCTCGTCCATATTACCGGTTTTCTCCTTGCGGTATCGCGAGATAAACGGAATGGTGCAGCCCTCTTCGAGCAGCGCCAGAGTATTTTCTACAGCCTGCTCCTTCAGATTGAGCTGGGCAGCTATCAGCTTTGTAAATTGATTCATTTATGATATTTATAAAATAAGATTCAAACTGTTTGTTCATGCAAAGATAGAGAAAAAAGTTGGTTTGCCCAAATATTCCCTCATATTATTTGGCGGTTTCAACAAAAAAAATCGTAGCTTTGCAGCAGAAATAAGTTTAGATACATTCTGCATGCCCGGTTTTCTTGATTTACATCAACAATACAGCTTGTTTTGCAAGAAAAACTGAGAAATAGTTTTGAGTTTCAAGTTATTTCCTATACCTTTGCCACCGAATTAGAGAGTGCAGGGCATGTCTGGGATGTGCTTTGCTATCATAAATAAAGGGGCTGAAAAGCTACCTGATTAGAGTGATAAAAGAAAGTAATAATTAAAAGAAAAGATTGATTATGAAGAAGATTATGTTGAGCCTTGCTATGGCTCTCGTTTCAGTTTGCGCTAGCGCACAGGTTTACATCGGTGGTACAGCAGGTATTTCCAGCAACAAGATCGGTGATGGTGACAGCAAGACAGCTTACACCTTGATGCCAGAGATTGGTTACGAATTCAACAACAAGTGGGAAGCAGGTCTCGAGATTGGTATCAAGAAGGGCAAAGTTTGCGAGATTTCAGAAGTACCAGAAGCAACTAAATTCGTTGTAGCTCCTTACGTACGTTACACAGCCGTAGAAACCAAGTTGGTTAACCTCTTCGTTGAGGGTACAATCGGTTACGGCAGCGTCAGCAAGGGCGGTGGCGATTTTTACGAGGTAGGCATCAAGCCAGGTTTGGCTGTTAAGCTTTCAGACCACGTAAACTTCATCACAAAGGTAGGTTTCCTCGGTTACAAAGGTTATTCTCCTGACCAAGGTAAAAACTCATCAACATTCGGACTTAACGTAGATGCGAGCAACATTTCATTTGGTGCTATCTACAAGTTCTAATCTTAGGGTGCTCATTTACTCATAAGCAATAATATCAGGGGCGCAAGCGATTCCTTTCCAGGAAACAGCTTGCGCCCCATTTTTTATCTGCAAGCGAACACGCTTTTACTTATCCCTTACTTACAACATTTTTACAGGCATTTACGCTGACTGTTCCTATAGAACAGCCAACTGGCGAGCGTATGGCTAGTCAGCTGTTCTTCATTCGCCAGTACACTATTTCCGGTTAACAGATTGCCATATTCCTACTTTTTAAGCGTAAATTCAAACTTCAAGCCGCCTTCCTGCTGATTGCTCACACGGATGGTTCCGCCATGCAGGAGAACGGCATTCTTGACGATGGCAAGACCCAAACCGGTGCCACCCATCTTGCGGCTGCGTCCCTTATCTACCCGAT
>JAJWOH010000199.1:0-4020 GCA_021635485.1 Segatella copri
GAATGTTAAACTAACATAACCCATAAAGGGACTTTTTCAGTGCCCTCCCAGGGCAGCGCCCTGGGTATAATGTCAATCAGCAAGGCGCCCTGTAAGGGCAAAAGCTTTGTATGTTACCCGGTATTTTAAAGCTTTTGCCCTTACAGGGCGAGAGGTTTGTGTTCGTGATTACCCAGGGCGATGCCCTGGGCTAGGAGCTTCTGCCCTTTCAGGGCGTGTGGCGAAAACTTGCAAAAATTCAGGAGTAAATGCTCCAGGTACCCATGTACCCTATTTTAGGGTTTCAAGTGGGTTAACTAACCGATAATCAGAGTGTTGGTTGTTTTTAGAAATTGAGTAAATTCTTCGGGTACCCCATGCGTCGTGTTTCACGACACATGGGTAGTCATCTGATAATCAAAATATTGATGTTTGTGTATCCCTGTTTCTGCGAACTTGGCGATGGATGATAGGCGAGAGAAATCGCATAATAGTTTGACGCCCTGAAATAGGGCGTCAAATAGGTTAAGCATTTGATAAACAGAGTGTTAACTATTTTAAGGAAAGGGTGAATGCTTCGGGTACCCATACGCTGTGTTTTACAGCACCAAGTGGGTTAATCTTCTGATAATCAAGATATTGGTATTTTGAAAATCCCCGTTTCTACACAACCTTGTCGATGGATGAAAAGTAGGGGAATACAATAAAAGTTTGACGTCGCGTTTTACGACGTCAAGCTTTTATGCGTTATATTTATTTCTCCCGTCTGTTCAATTCCTCATCATCGAATCATTCTTTTTAAAAGAGCTCGAAGGCTTTCTTGAGCTTCAGGTTATCGGCTGCATTACCAACAAGAGCCTCAAACTTTCCGGCTTCAGCCTTCCAGGATGAAGATGCCTCATCGTAGAAACTGAGGGCCTCTTTTCCGATGGTTATGCTGATATCCTTGCTCTCACCTGGCTGGAGATAAACCTTCTGGAATCCCTTCAGCTCCTTCTGCGGGCGGTCTACAGACGCCTTGACATCGTGGATATAGAGCTGAACCGTCTCTGATCCGGCACGCTTTCCGGTATTCTTTACGTTTACGGTAAAGGTGATTGTACCATCCTGCTTCATCTGCGCCTTGTCGCTGCGGAGATTGGAGATGGCAAACTGGGTGTAGCTCAGGCCGTGACCGAATGCGAAGGTAGGCTTGATGCGCTCCTTATCGGTCCAGCGGTAACCTACATAGATGCCTTCCTTATATTCCTCATCAATGATGTTGCCCCTCGTGCTGGCTCCACCTTCCTGACGCCAGGTTCCCGGATAGGTATTGAGAGCATGAGCACCTGTTTCCTTCAGCGAGTTGACCCATGTAAACGGCAACTTGCCGCTAGGGTTTGCATCGCCTGTAAGGATGCTTGCAAGGGCTTCGCCGCTCTCCGAACCGATGAACCAGCCCTGTACGATGCCGGCAACCTTAGCCTTCCAAGGCATCGCTACCGCATTGCCCGAGATGTTGACATAAACGAAGTTCCTGTTTGCCTTAGCCAAAGCCTCGATCAGCTTATCCTGATGGTATGGCAGCTCATATTGCTTGCGGTCGTGACCCTCGCAGTCCTGGAAGTCGCTCTTGTTCAAGCCGCCAAACATGATGACATAGTCGGCTGTCTTGGCTTTCTCTACGGCTTCGGCTATCAGTTCAGCCTCGCTGCGCTTATCTTCCAGGTTCTGACCGGTTGTAACACCATTATAGTTGCCCGTCACATCGCCCACATAGCCGCGGGCATAATCTACCTCGATGCCGTCCTTGCCCAGGCGCGTCTTCAGACCTTCGAGAGGCGAAATCTCGCGCTGTACCTTGAGCGAAGAAGAGCCTCCGCCTACGGTCATCATCTTGATGGCATTCTCGCCTACTACCAGTACGCGCTTAGCCTTCTGGGTGTTGATAGGGAGCACATTGTTCCTGTTCTGGAGCAATACGATGCCTTCCTCAGCAATCTGTCTGGCAGCTGCATAATGGTTCTCTGAGCAGAGGAAACCATGAGGGCGGTTCGGATTCATCGTGGTGCGATAGAAGAGGCGCAATACGCGGCGCACCTTATCGTCCAGCTCCTTCTGGGTGAACTTGCCTTCCTGTATGGCGTTCATGTAAGGCATGGAGAGATAATAGTTGTCGTAGGCGTTGGTAGCGCCCATCGTAAGACCGTCTGTCCAGGTGCCGAACTCCATGTCGAGTCCGTTCTTTACAGACTGCTCCAGGTCGTGAGCACCGCCCCAGTCGCTCACCACGACACCATCATACTTCCAGTCGCCCTTCAGAATCTTGTTCAAGGTCCACTGGTTGTGGCAGTTGTGCTCATTCTTATAAAGGTTGTAGGCACCCATGATACCCCATGTCTTACCCTTCTCAACAGCCGCCTTGAAAGCAGGGAGATAGATTTCGTGGAGGGCACGGTCGCTGACGATTACGTTGACCTGATGGCGGTATTCCTCATCGTTGTTCAGGCAATAGTGCTTTACGCAGGCTGATACGCCCTTAGACTGCAATCCCTGGATATACGGTACTACCATGATGCTCGCCAGGAACGGATCTTCGCCCATATACTCGAAGTTGCGGCCATTGAGAGGCGTGCGGTAGATGTTGACGCCAGGACCCAGAATCATGTCCTTGCCGCGATACAGGGCTTCTTCGCCCAATGCTTCGCCATAGATGCGGCTCATCTGCGGATTCCAGGATGCGGCAAGACAGGTGAGGGCAGGGAAGGCTACGCAGGAGTCGTTGGTCTGACCAGCCTGTTCCCATTCGTCCCACAATACGTCAGGACGCACTCCGTGAGGTCCGTCATCCGTCCAGAAGTCAGGAAATCCCAAGCGTGGTACACCGGCTGATGAAAACTTGCTCTGAGCATGGATGATGCGTATCTTCTCTGCCAGCGTCATGCGTGAGATGGCATCATCGATGCGCTGCTCTACCGGCTTGGTCTGGTCGAGATAGACTGGCAATTGTCTGGTAGTCTGCTGTGCCTGAGATGGAGCGATGGCTGCAACCGACAGGACACATGATAAAATGAACTGTTTCATAAGTAATATTTATTATGGTTTGTTTATTTCTTGCAGTTGTTTGTTTTGCACACCGCCTCTCACGTTTTTTTTGTGCGTTTAGGCGTATATGCTCATTCATCTGCAAAATTACTAAATAAATAATGAAAAAATGATGTGTGATAAGCGAAAAGTGGATGGGTGTAAAAATGGGACTTTTGTAAACCGCTGATAGTTAGGAAAATAAATGCGTTGCTGCGCGAATGAAAAGTGGCAGAGTGTGAACATTGAAATATACTGATATAACGTTTCAGGGGTGTTCTAGCCTCATTTTCTCCATTTTACCCCATCCACTTTCGTATAGTTATTAAAAATAGATAAGTATCTGAAAACTAATGATATAAGTTGTTTGAGGCAAGTGTTTTTCCCACTTATCTGTTGAAGGTGCTAGGAATTATCAAAAAATCATATTATATTTGCAAACGAAAACACGGCTTAACGCATTTTAGGAAATGCACAGCCGCACAGTCTTATACATTATTATAATAGAGTGAACTAACAAACAGATATTTTTCTAAACTAATAATCGAATATGAAAACAAAAAGTCTATTGCTGGCGACTGCATTATTGATGTCGACGTCAGCGCTCGCACAGAAAAACACCTTTAAGGGTGTCGTGTTGGATGACCTGGGTGAACCCGTTATCGGAGCCACCGTACAGGTTAAAGGCGTCAAGGGTGCCGGTGCAATTACCGACCTTGATGGTAACTTTGTCATCGATGCAGATGCTAACCAGACCTTGGTTATCACCTACATTGGCTACAAGGATGCAGAGATCCGTCCTTCAGCCAACATGAAGATTACTCTGAAACAAGACGACAAGGCTTTGGACGAAGTGGTTGTTGTAGGTTACGGTGTTCAGAAGAAGAGCGTGGTAACGGCTGCTATCGCCAAAGTGAGCACTGAAGATTTGGCTGGCAAGAGCCCAGTGCGTGTTGATAACGCATTGAAGGGTCTGGC
>JAJWOH010000200.1:0-4019 GCA_021635485.1 Segatella copri
TTCTCCTTCTGGTTGTGCTTCTTGCCATATTTCCATACGGCATAACCATATATGCCGGCTATCGTATAGTAGACCGCCATACCCGCATCGCCGTAAAGACCATGACTCCAATAGAGCCATACGTCCAGCGCGGGCATGATGATGCCTACCAGCCAGAGCCAGATACTGGCACGGTACTCCAACAGGATATAAACCAGTCCGAGTACCGTGGTAAAGATGTCTAAACCATGTGATGCAATATAATCCATCATGATGATTTCTGATTAGAACTTCAATGTAAGATGCGTCATCCAGGTGGTATCTGCCATCGGGATGTAGGCTATCTGCTTGAATCGGTTGTCCAATGTATATCCGTAACCTATAGCATTGCTCCAGGTGAATGCGCTGGCTGCATAGTGGCGGTTGAAGATATTGTTGATGTCCACACCGAAGCTTACCTCCTTGATGCCGAGTGCCTTGGTTACCTTAGCACTGTAGTTCAGGCTCAGGTCGCTCTGTGAATAGCATGGCAGCGAGAAGTCGCGGTCTTCGGTATTGGTAATATACTGGCGACTTACAAAGTTGGTGTGCCAGGTAGCAGAGAAACCGGCATAGTGGAGGTCGATGAATCCGTTCAGGATGGCTGATGGAGAATAAGACAGGGTTGAGTTGTCGTAATGTACTACGCCTGGTGCCTTCTCGTCATCCCAGTTGCTTACATACTCATCAAAGTCCTTGATCTTGTTCTTGCTCAAAGCGGCATTTCCTTCTACAGACAACCATGACAATGGTGCCCAGCCGGCTGTCAGCTCTACGCCCATACGGTAAGAATCCTTGATGTTGGTGGTCAGCGCCTCGCCGATGTCACTCAACTGTCCGGTCTGAGCCAGCTGGTTGTCATAATCCATATAGTAGAAGTTGGCGCCTGCATGCCAGTTGTCGCCCTGATACTGATAGCCGAACTCTACATCGAGCAGCTTCTCCTCTTTAGGGAATGGATAGTTGAAGTTGTCGGTAAAGTTGTTGCGCTCTGGCTCGCGGTTGCTGTAGGCTACAGATGCGTATGCCTTGTGGCCATCCTTGTTGAAGCTGATACCTGCCTTAGGGTTGAAGAAGTTGTACTTCTCGTTGATGTTCAGCTCCTGGTTCTTGTAGCTGCCGTCTTTCAGGGCGATAAACTTGTCGTTGATACCGTCGGTCTTGTATTCTACACGGCGATACTGCAGGTCAGCGAAGGCATTCCAGTAGTCTGCAAAGCGATAGCTTGCCTTGATGAAGGCGCTGTAGTCATACTTATGGGCATCAGAATCATAGTACTTATACTTTCCGTTGTTGCCGAAGAACTTCTTCTCGGCATCCTGGTTGGCGATATAAGTAAGGTATCCCCAGTGGTTGCCGCGGAACTGCTGCAGGTTCAAGCCGCCGATAACATCCCAGTGCTCATCCTTGTAGTTGGTGTTGTATACCATGCCGTAGGTATGCTGGGTGAGTCCCTTCTTGCGGATGAAGTCAGACTTCTTATTACCTTCTGCATCCTTGTAAACGAGTCCGAACTTGGCAAACTTGGCGTTGTTCTTAAACTCCTTGTAGTAGCCGTAGCCATAGGTATAATGCAGTGAGAGGCTGTGGCTCCAGTGGCTGCTTGGTGTCCAGGTAGCCGAAAGGATGTTGTGGTTCTGATAGAAGTTATCAGTAGTCTTGTCCCACTTGCTTCCGTCGCGCAGGGTATAAGGAGTGATGGTATAATCGCCCTTGCCGTTGCGAACCATATCGCCTGTCAGCACGTTAAACTTATCCAGACCTGCCATATACATATCTTTATAAGTGCGGATGCCATCCTCAAGGAGGGTGAAGTTAGAGTTGTAATCTCCGCCCAGCACACCATTCCAAGCCTGACCGGTCTTCTCGAAGTTGCCGATGTTCTTGTAGCTTATCTTGAAGTTGTCGCCCAGCCAGGTCAGTCCGCCATAGTAAGAACCTGAGCGGCCTGCTGTGCCGTCTACATAACCGTCGGTAGCTGTCTCGTGATAAGCACCGTCAAAAATCAGATGCTTGCCGAGCAGACCTGTAGAGAAGCTGGCGCCTGTATGATAGGTATTGTAAGAACCGAAAGAACCGGTAACTTCTGCCGTAGGAGTGAGCGAAGGAGCAGCTGTAGCCATAGAGATGCTTCCACCGAAGGCACCGTCGCCATTGGTAGAAGAACCCACGCCGCGCTGTACCTGGATGCTGCCCAGGAGCGAAGAATAACTGTTCATGTTAGCCCAGAAAACGGTCTGGTCTTCTGGTGAGTTGAGAGCCACTCCGTCGAGTGTTACATTGATGCGGCTTCCGGCAGCGCCACGAATGCGCATATAGGTAGTACCGGTGCCGATACCGTTCTCACTCCAGGCGAGAATGCCCGGTGTACGAGAAAGGAGAAATGGCAATTCCTGACCTGAGCAAGAGAATTGTTTGAGTTCTGATTTCCTGATGTTAGCCACGGCGTATGGAGCTTCCTTTGCGGCACGTACGCCTTTTACAATCACTTCATTCAAATGCTGCACCTTCAAGGTGTCGATTTTTGTCTGTGCCAGTGCAGCCTGGCTTGCCAAAGAGCAAAACGCTACACTGAGTGCGATCCCGTTGAATCTTTTCATTTATTTAAATTAAAAACATCATATAAGGGGGGAATTTGCCTTGGGTTCCTACGCCAGCATTATCTGGTTCAGGTCGATGGGTATATTCTCAGCATCCGCTTTTTCTCTTTTTCGGCGGTAGCACCCCTTAGTTAGCTCTCTGCTAACCGGGTGCAAAGGTACAAATAAATTTGATAACCGCAAAATTTACGTAGATTTTTACTATATTTGTATCCTTTTATCATTCTTTTTTCTTATATTTGCAGTCGGATTGCTGTTATTCGCAGTCTTGACAGTTTAAAACCTAAACTTCATGTGATATGGTTATGAGACGATATATTTCACATTTGCTTACGTGGGTCATCTCTTTCCTGACCCTGTTGGCATTCTCATCGTGCTTGAATGAGCATCCTAAGGATCAGCTCGATGGGGGTGGCAGCAATGGTTCTGCGTCTGAAATATTCGATACGACCATAGCTCCTTTATATGATTTTATGGGTGGAGCGATAGATGGTGAAGGCATCTGCGACATTCAGCGTCTGGACAGTCTGCTTTCTCTTTCTGCTGATGATGAGCAGCTTTATTCTTCCTGGCAATATCTTTATCGGGCTATCGGCATGTGCAACAAGTCGCTGGATATGATAGATTTACAGTCTGTACGGCTTACCGATAACCAGAAGGCGCAGTTCAAGGCTGAGGTGCGTGCCATCAGAGCCATGATGTATTATGAGGCGATGGATTTGTATGGCAGGATTCCGGTACTCCTGTCTTCGGCAGAATCGCTCATTTATGAACCGGCTTCGGGCTCTTCGGTAACCGATGAAAAGCTGTCGGCGCAGAGCGAACGGAGCGAAGTTTTCCATTTTATCTTCAGCGAATTGCAGCAGGTGTTGCCTTATCTTCCCCAGACGTCCAGTTTGGAGGAAGGCTCTCATTATGGGCGCATCACGCAGCCTGTGGTCAACTTCCTGCTGGCTAAGCTGGCGCTGAATGCTGAAATCTATATGTATAATGATTGGACGCAGGGTTACAGGAAGCGTCCGAAGGGTAGGGACCTGGAATTTATGGTGCGTACTGCCGATGGCGCTTCGCTCATTACGGGCGGCAAGGCGAGTGAGAACCGCAGCAAGATATTGAATGCTTGGGAAACCTGCATCTTCTATTGCAACAGACTGGCTGATGAAGGCTGCAGTTTAGAGGAGGATGAAATCTTCAACAGTTCTGCGCGTTATCAGATGCCGGATGATGCGCTGGTGATGGATGAGGCTGATTCTGTTCAGCATTCCCGACCAGCCAGACCTCTTTTCCGTTTCCGTTATGCCGATGCGTTGCTGATGAAGGCTGAGGCGATGGAGCGCAACGATGGGGATGGCAGGGCAGAGTATAATATGGTTCGTGCGCATGCCGGTTTGCCTGCGCGCA
>JAJWOH010000201.1:0-3980 GCA_021635485.1 Segatella copri
TTCTTGTCCATGCAGAAGTGGCGGTGGCGGCGCTGTACCATTTCGCTTGGCTTGTGACGTGCCACTCTCACGCTGTCGAAAGTCTCCGTATACCATTCGCCTACAGGCACACCGTTGTTATAATCGTTGGTACCCATGAAAATGAGGATGGCATTGAAATCATCACCATGCTCCTTCTGGAGCTGGTCTGCCTGACGGGGAATATCGTTCCACTGTCTGCCGCTCACACCATAAACGTAAGGGGTGATGCCGAGCCAATCCTGCAGGAATCCCCAGTATTTTACTTTTGATGCCTTGATGTTAGGGTCTGTGATGGAGTCGCCGAAGTAAGCCACCTTCTTTCCCTTCCAGGGATGCTGAAGGTTCTTGAATGTCTTTTCTTTTTCGGCAATTTCTTTCTTGCTCATCGCCTTTTGGGCGAAGGTGGGTAGGGTTGGCATCGCCAAAGTCAAGGCGAGTGCCAGGGTAATCATTGTTTGTTTCTTCATTGCTAGTTTGTTTTTAATTCTTTTTCTGAGTGCAAAGGTACGGCAAAAATCTCAAACGGCGCAACATTTATTGTTCAAATATCAGTCTTTTTCTGTTTTTTTTTGTAATTTTGCAGCCGCTAATAGAAATGAGTATTTATAATAGGTATATTATTAAGGATGACAGTCAGTTTGAGTAATTTGAGTAATTTAAGTGATTTGGCGCGCAAGCGAGTGGCGGTTGCGGCTTATTATTTTGTACCGGGAGTGGTGTTTGCCAGTTGGGCAAGCCGTATTCCGGATGTAAAACAGATGTTGCATCTGAGCAACGGACAGTTGGGAACTGTGCTTTTTGCCATCCCTATCGGTCAGCTTCTGATGATGGCTTTCTCGGGTATTCTGGTGAGTAGATTTGGCAGCAAGAAGATGCTGGTTCTCTCTGAGTTGCTCTATGTTCTGGTTCTTTTCTGCATCGGTAGCAGTACTACGGTTTTTCATCTGATTTTGAGTCTTATTGCTTTCGGAATGATGGCGAATCTGATGAATATTGCCACCAATACTCAGGCATGTCTGATAGAGAAGATGTATGGGCGCAACATCATGTCGTCGTTTCATGGTCTGTGGAGTCTGGGCGGTTTTTCGGGTGGTATCATCGGTGCCATCTTTGCCAACACTTTGCTCCCGATAGATGTCCACTTTGGAACTATCCTGGCTCTGAGTATTCTCATCGTTGCTGTCGGTTTCCGCTTTCTGGTTAATGATGCCATGGCGAAGGCTGAAGAGGAGGATGTTCCGAAGTTCTCTTTCAAGACCATCGACCCGATTCTGTTCCTCTTGGGACTGATGGGATTTGCCGGCATGTTCTGTGAAGGTACCGTTTACGATTGGAGTAGCGTATATTTCTCATCAGTAGTAAAACCCGATGAGGCTTTTATCCGTGCGGGCTATGTGGCTGGAATGGGAGCGATGACGTTGGGTCGTTTCATGGCTGATGGGTTTGTTACAAAATACGGACCAGCCAGGGTGTTGAAGGTTTGTGGTAGTTTGATATTGGGTGGTTTGTGGATGGCTGCCGCCTTGCCTTATCTCATTCCTGCCACCCTGGGCTTCCTGCTGGTAGGTTTCGGCATTTCTTCATCGGTACCTATCTGTTATAGTATTGCTGGAAAACTCGGAACCATCAAGGCGAGTATCGCTATTACCATCGTTTCGAGCATCAGCTTCTTCGGTTTCCTTGTAGGACCTCCGGTTATCGGATGGCTTGCTGAGGCTGCCGGTCTCCGCATTGCCATCAGCATTGCCGCCTGCCTGGGTCTGATGATAGCGTTTGTTGCCGCAAAGGTAGGAAAGAGATTATCCTGAATAAGGAAACGGTTGATGTCTTCTAATGATATGATTGATGTCGTTCAGGTATATGACTGATAACGTTCTAGTATATGACTAAAGTCTTCCGAACAGTTACTTGAAGTCTTTCAGATATATAGAATAAGTCTTCTGGATATATTATATAGTAAGCCGCACAACAGCTGATGTGCGCTTGCACAACAGGTGTTGTGCAAACGTCGCTCAGCTGTTGTGCGGCTGTCGTTCAGGTGTTGTGCGCTCTCTTTGTTTGTTTTCTTAAAGCAGACACCTTGATTAGATAAACAAATATCCTATCTGGAAGACTAGGGCTGATACTACCCATGCCAGGAGCGTGGTGTAGCCGGCGGCGAAGCCTGCCCATTTCCAACTGCCCGTCTCGCCCTTGATGGCAGCGATGGTGGCGATGCAAGGGAAGTAGAGTAATACAAAGAGAAGGAAACAGTAGGCGGTGAGCGTTGCCTTCGCTGCTGCCTCGGCATCGCTGTAACCGTAGGTCTTCTTCAGGTCTGAAGTCATCTGCTTCTTCAAGACTTCGTATTTTCCGTCTTCATCGTTGTAATCCTGATCATCAGAGAAACTGTCGTTGTTGCTGTAGAGCACACCCATCGTTGAGGCTACAATCTCCTTGGCACCTACACCGGAAACCAGACCCACATCCAGTTTCCAGTCGAAACCCTGTGGGGTGAAGATTGGCTCGATGGTCTTACCGATTCTGCCGATATAGCTCTGTTCCTGCTGTGCCTGGTTGTCAAGCTCCTCATTGTGAGGGAAGTAGCCCAAAGCCCAGACGATGATACTTGCCACGAGGATGATGCCACCCATCTTCTTCAAGTACTGCTTACCCTTTTCCCAGGTATGTCTGCCTATCGCCTTCCAGGTAGGGAAGCGGTAAGGAGGCAGCTCCATTACGAATGGGGTATCTTCGCCCTTCACAACGAAACTGGCAAAGATGCGGCTCAATATCACGGCTAGGAAAATGCCGATGAGATAGAGCGATACCATGATGAGTGAACGGTATTGGATGGCAAAGAACGTTCCGATGACCATGATGTAGATTGGCAGACGAGCCGAACAGCTCATCAATGGCAATATCAGCATCGTAATCAGACGCGAACGGTGACTCTCGATGGTTCTTGTTGCCATCACCGCAGGTACGTTACATCCGAATCCCATAATCAGCGGGATGAATGACTTGCCATGCAAGCCCATCTTGTGCATCAGCTTATCCATGATGAAGGCTGCACGAGCCATATATCCAGAATCCTCCATATAAGAGATGAAGAAATACAGAATCAGAATCTGTGGCAGGAACACGATCACGGCACCTACACCACCAATCACACCATCTACCAGCATATCCTTTACTGGTCCATCCGGCATTGTGGTACTGATGAATTCTCCCAACCAGGCCACGCCGTCCTCAATCCATCCCTTAGGAATCTCGCCCAACACGAAGGTGGCTGAGAACATGATGAACAGCAGGAGGACGAAGATAGGGAAGCCTACATATTTATTGGTCAGGATGCTGTCGATGAGGTGGGTTACCTGATAGGTATCCTTTGCCTTGCCCGGTTCATAGCCTGCTTCCTGCAATGCGCCATGGATAAAACCGTATTTGGCATCCATGATGGCGGTTTCGCTATCCTCCAGGGTCTCTTCCTTCACACGCTTGGCTGCCTCATCACGGGCTGCGAAAATTTCCTTGGCCGATTTCAGATGACTTACGTATTCCTCGGCGTGCTTATCATTCTCCAACAACTTGATAGAAAGATATCGGGTAGAGTAGCGCTGACGGATGGAATCATCTACCTTCAGATATTCCTGAATATGTTCGATACCATGCTCTATCTCATGACCGTGGTTGATGTGGATATGGCGATAGTGAGCGTTGGAATCTTCCTTGCCTTCATAGAGTTCGATGATGGTCTCGAAGAGCTTATCCACGCCTCGACCGTTGGTGAAGACGGTAGGAATCATCGAGATACCGAAGAGTTCGCCCAGTTTGTCGTAGTCGATGTTATCGCCACGCTTCTCGGTTTCATCAAACATATTGAGGGCGCAGACCATGCGGATGTGCATATCTATCAACTGTGTGGTGAGATAGAGATTGCGCTCCAGGTTGCTGGTGTCGATGACGTTGATGACGAT
>JAJWOH010000202.1:0-3978 GCA_021635485.1 Segatella copri
GCGAAGGAAAAATGGATTTTATTCCTGCGGAGGATTTGCTTAATGAGTTATAGGATAGAGTTTGCGTTGAATTTAATGAAACGGAATCGTTTACTTTAGAGCATAACAAGCGTAGAATCCTGCCTGCAGGATTCTACGCTTGTTTTATTTAAACAAATCCTCCATTTTAACTTCCTTTTGAACAATTCCGCTATGCTTGCCATACGCCACCCCGTAGGTTGTAATCATCGTGAGATGAATGGACTGCTTGGGAGAAAGCGTTGCTTTTAAGGCCTCTATGCGATGGCGCAAGCGCTGCTCCTCTTCTTTGCTGATGATATATGGGGCGCTGGCAAACTTCATCTCGCATAAGTTTACCACATTGTCGTTTCTGATAATCAGAAGATCAATTTGGGCTCCTTCTTTTTCCTCTGTTCCTTTCACGCTCCATGCAGATAGTGAGGTTTTTACGCCAGCAACTCCAAGAGCTTGCTTGATTTGCTGGAAATGTTGCCAGCAAACTTCTTCGAAGGCTACTCCGTGCCATACTTTTAATGCGCCAGAAGTCTTGTTGTCGCTTACAAAACTGGTTTCTTTTCCATGGGGTTCTACGTATTTCTGCCAAAAAAGACAGAAGTTGTCTATCAGTTTATAGCATGTTGTACTTTGGGGCATCCCGTATGGCGAATAGCTGGTGATGAAATCACTTTCTGCCAATGCTGCCAGGGTGTTAGACAAACCTCCTCCCAAAGGGAGACCTGTGGCTTGACTGATTTCTTCACGGGTGAAACCGGAATGGCGGGTTGCCAATAAACGTACCACCTTCTTGCTATCTTCCGGATTGTTGAAGATAGCAGCAAAAAGCCTGTTAAACTCATCTTTCAGTCTAGGTCTATTGCCAAAAAGAATCTTATCTGCATTTTGCTCGAAGCTTAACCCTTTCTGGAAGTACCCCATATAATAAGGTATTCCTCCAAAGACCATATAGCTTTGCAGAATGTCGTATTGACTCATTTGTATGTTGGCATGCTCGAAATACTCTTCGCATTCTTTCAGTGTGAAGGGTGAGAGTTTGATTTCTGCTGTCAAGCGTCCGTAGAGTCCTCCTTTGCTTCTTGATAGATTACTGAGAATCCAGGAAGTAGCACTACCGCAAACCACAAGCATGATATTGTCCCTACCACTACACCAGCCATTCCAGAAATTCTCGAAGGCTGGGAGAAATCCGGAACGAGGGGTGTCCATCCATGGAAGTTCATCGATGAAGATGACTTGACGTTCGCCATTGTCTTGGTCTTGTAGCAACTGTTCAAGCAAGAAGAACGCTTCCATCCAGGACTTGGGCATCTTATAACCTTCCAATCCTTGGTTGAGAAGGGCATAATAGAAACTTTCCAGTTGAGTTTTCAGTCTGTTTCTGTCGTTATCCTGGTCAACTGGAGACACGCCTGTATGCTGAAAGGTGATTCGGTCTTTCAGCGCTTGTTTGATAAGGAATGTCTTTCCTACACGGCGACGCCCATATATTGCTACGAATTCGGGGCGGTCGCTATGGTACAACTTATCAAGTTCTGCTATTTCTTCTTTTCTTCCTATAATCATATTTTCTTCCTTTCCTATTATTATCTTATCTTTGATATTTTGTGCAAAAATACAAAAAAATAACGATTGCGGCAAAATATAGTATATTATATTCTGCCGCAATTATGCTTTTTTATACTTTATCGGCAAGATATAGACGATAGAGGGCGTGTCGGAAAAAAGCTATTCGTCTTCCGTAATGATTTCTAAATCTTCAGCTATTTTCTTCAGTCTGTCTCTTATCCTCTTCGCCAAGGTTGGTGTTTTTTGCTGTATGACAGGCTTTTGGGGCTCTTCTTCTATGACTGGAGGTTCTTCTGGCGGAGCTTCGGGGGTGAGTGGGGCTGGCTCCTCATCAGGGATGTCTGCAGATTCTGTGTTTGATGGCTCTGTTGGAATATCCTCTTTTGGGGATTCTTCTTTTCCATGTGATTGGAAATTGTCACGTATCGGATGATAAAGCTTATCGATAATTCTCTGGTAATCATCTTCATCCTTGGTGGTTGTGACAGGATTGTCCTGAATTTCATCTGCCAGTTCGTTATTGAGACCTGTTGCCAGAATGGTGACTTTGGCATCCTCATCCAGACTGTCATCATCTGAAAGACCCCAGATAACCTTGATGTCTGGATTCAATTCATCGAAGAAGGCATCTATCTCTCGCATTTCCCTTACGAAAATAGGGTGCTTGCTGGAGGTATATATGTTGAAGAGGATGCGCTGTGCATTGCTGATGTCGCTACCATAGAGCAATGGGGAATCCAAGGCATTGAGAATGGCATTCTGAACTCTGCCTTCTCCGCTCGCCCTGCCCATCGCCATGATGGCACCGCCGCCACTCTTGATGGTGGTCTCGATGTCACGGAAGTCGAGATTGATGGTTCCTTCTACGGTAATCAGCTCAGAGATGCTCTTGGTGGCATCGCTCAGCACCTTGTCTGCCAGCTTGAAGGCATCCTTTACGGTAATTTCAGAATCGGCATATACATCGCAAAGTCGCTCGTTGTTGACAATGAGCAGGGCGTCAACGTTCTTACGCATCTCTTCTACACCCTGCAGGGCCTTCACGATTTTCTTTCGCTTTTCAAAATAAAATGGGATGGTGATGATGCCCACCGTCAGGATGCCCATGCTTTTTGCGATGCCGGCGATGACAGGTGCTGCTCCTGTACCGGTTCCGCCACCCATGCCGGCTGTAACGAATGCCATCTTGGTTCCGTCATCCAGCAGCCGCTTGATGTCTTCCTGGGTGTTCTGCGCTTCGCTTCTTCCAACTTCAGGGTTAGCACCTGCTCCCAAACCGCTCTTTCCGAGCATGATTTTTACAGGCACAGGTGATTTGGATAGCGACTGGCTATCCGTATTGCAAACGGCAAAGCTCACATTTACAATACCTTCTGAGTACATGTTCTTAACGGCATTACATCCGCCACCACCCACACCTATCACCTTGATGATATTCTTGGTGGTGTCTTCAGTCTGTCCGAAATCTATAGGGGTCCATTCTTCTGTCATCTTATCTATATTTCTATTTTGGGCACAAAGATAATAAAAAAGGAGTAATTATACAATAATAAAAGAAACGCAAGGCTTGCGAAAGAAGATTTTTTGATGAAGAGAAACGTTTTTTCCTATTCTTTTTGTATTTTTGCATCCGGTATGCAGACAGAACAGGAAAATAGGAGTGTCGAGGAGAAAGCTGCTTTGATAAAAACGCTTTCCTCCCAACTTTTGGCAGAAGGAAGAACTGACCTTTTGCTGAAAGCTATCGGTGTGCCCGTATTGGAACAGCTTCGTATTGAGGCAGCAAGAGCTACTCTCAGCCCATTGGTCATTACTGAGGATTATCGCTTCCTGTTGCCTGAGTTTGGTAATAAAGAGGTACAGCTCAGTCCTATCCACAAGGCGCTCTATCTGCTCTTCCTGAACCATCCGGAAGGTATTGAATTCAAGAATCTGGTAGATTATCGGGAAGAACTTCTTCAACTTTATCAGAAGATAGGGAATAGAATAGATATGGATAAGATTACCGAGACCGTGAACCGTCTGGTGAATCCGCTTGATAATGCGATAAACGAGAAGTGTTCTCGTATCAAGGCAGCCTTTTCTGATTTGATGGATGAGTATCAGGCTGACTATTATATCATCA
Organism: Segatella copri; assembly: GCA_021635485.1. Classification (GTDB taxonomy): domain Bacteria; phylum Bacteroidota; class Bacteroidia; order Bacteroidales; family Bacteroidaceae; genus Prevotella; species Prevotella copri_P. Next base: position 3,710 of record JAJWOH010000202.1, read on the forward strand.
ACAGTCATGTGAAGCGGCATCAGGGAAGTTCGATGAAATTGTGGTTTGAGAGGTTGAAAATCATCAACCTCCCAAGAGAATTGGTTGTTTATCAATGTTCTTGATGTTTGCTCTCACCTTATTTAAAGCCTATCGCTGCAAAATCTTTCATCGAATCATATCTTTTTAAATATTGTGCCTTATATATTAATGGTGTTACTGAGGAAATATAGGTTATCCTATTTCTCCCATCAGCCATCTTAGGGCATTGATTCTCTTGATACCGTTGT
>JAJWOH010000045.1:0-23738 GCA_021635485.1 Segatella copri
TTTTGAAAAGATTCTGATAATTCATTTTACTTGTTGTAATGTTAAATGTTAAGTGTTAAGTGAAAACTTCGTTTGCTATTGGATGCTAAGTAATTTAACATTCAACATTTAACACTTAACATTGAAAACTTATTCGTCCGTGTTGGCCGGCAAGGCTGCCAGACCTTCGGCTGCCGAGAGAATATGTTCGTTATAGGTGTCGCTGATGATGTGACCATCACGCAGTTCGATATTACGACTCGAATAATTTGCAATGTCTGGGTTGTGGGTAACGAAGATGATGGTTCTTCCTTCAGCATAAAGTTTCTGGAAGAGTACCAGAATCTCGAAACTGGTTCTGGTGTCGAGATTACCCGTTGCTTCATCTGCAAGTATCACAGCGGGGTTGTTGACCAACGCACGAGCTATGGCTACACGCTGCATCTGTCCTCCAGACATCTGATTACTCTTATGATAGAGCCGTTCTCCTAAACCAACAGCTTTCAGCGATTCGATAGCACGTTGCTTTCGTTCTTCTGCGCTTACGTTCGGGTTGTACATCAGTGGAAGTTCTACATTTTCTACACTTGTAGTCTTCGGTAGAAGATTGTAGTTCTGGAAGATGAATCCAATCTTTCGGTTTCTAAGAATGGCGCGATCATTACGTGACATCTTTCGTACGCTTACTCCATCCAGATAGTATTCGCCACTGGATGGGGTATCGAGACAACCTAGCTGGTTCAGCAGGGTAGATTTACCTGATCCTGATTTACCCATGATGGTAACAAACTCACCTTCGTATATTTTAAAGCTTACACCTTTTAGGGCGTGGACAGTTTCCTCACCCACAAGAAAGTCGCGACGAACATTATCGAGTTCTATCACAACTTTCTTTTCGCTGTTTGCTTGAATATTGTCGTTTGCCATACTCTTATTTTTTATTTTTTCTTTCCTCTAGGTCCAGGACCGCTAATCAAACCTTGACTTTGTTGAGGCTCCTCATTCTCTTCAGGGGTATTAACTATGATTTCAGTTACAATCTTCTGTCCCTTCTTCAAACCCTTGATAATTTCTGTATGTATACCGTCGCTCTGACCGATGGTTACAGAATGAGCTGTAAGGGTATTGTTAGCAAGAGTCCAAACTTTGTTTTTTCCTTTGCAGTCAACAATCTTGATATTCTTTCCCACTGTTTCCTTGGTTGGAGTAAAGCGGAGTGCTTTGTTGGCAACGGCAAGAATACCAGCTCGTTCTTGTGTAAAGATGGTTACATTTGCTGTCAAACCTGGTTTTAATTTGAGATCTGCGTTGGGTGCAGAGATGACAACCTCGTAAGTGACTACATTGTTTGTTGTAGTAGCTTCCAGACGAACCTGTTTTACTGTTCCCTGGAATACATCGTCAGGATAAGCATCTACTGTAAAATTAACGCGGTCACCTTCTTTTACACCGCCTATATCTGCCTCGTCAACATTTGCAATCACCTGCATGTTGGTCAGATCTTTAGCGATAGTAAAAAGCTCTGGTGTGTTGAAGCTTGCTGCTACGGTCTGTCCTTCCTCTACGCTTTTTGATATGACAGTTCCATCTATTGGCGATGTAATTGTAGCATAGCTCAGGTTGGTTTGGGCTTTCTGTACATTTTCCTTGGCCGAAGCTACTTGCTCTTTCGCCTGGCGATAGGTGAGAAGCGCATTTTCATAATCGTCAGCACTTACCAAACCTTTCTTATAGAGGGTCTGGTAGCGGCTCATGTTTGCACTCTGATAGTTCAAACTGCTTTGCGCACTTGCCAGGTTAGCTTTGGCAGTATTCAACTCGCTCATCAGGTTGGTTTTGTCGAGTTCAGCTATGACTTCACCTTTTTTTACCTGCGAATTGTAATCAACATAAAGTTTGTTTACAATACCACTCACCTGTGTACCAACCGTTACAGAAGTTACCGCTTCAATAGTACCGGTTGCAGTTACACTATTCTGCAATGTTTGTGTGGTTACAGCTTCCTGCTTGAAGTCTATTTGCTCTTCGTTTTTACTTCCAGATAACAGCCATGCTGCCACAGCTACGATGATTACCACAATCAGGGCAATCCAGATTTTGCTGATTCTAAGTTTTTTCATAAAAATGTATGTACCTATTAATGATTTGCAATATGTTTTCGGATGTTATCACCTATCTTTTCTTTAGATTCTGCCGTTTTGGTAGAATTTCAACATATTGATATTCAGAATGGTAAGATACTTTGCCTGAAGTTCGTTCTGTTTAGCCTTCAGAAGATTATCTTTGCCGGTTCTCAATTCTACGATGTTCTTTAATCCCAGTTTAAACTGCTCACTTAACAGATCGTAGCTTGTTTGGGCACTCTCGCTGCTCGCCTTGGCAGCCTTAAACTGGCTTTGGTTTGTATTAGCCTGCAGCCAATAGTTTTCGATAGTAGAGTAGAGCTTAGTTTGCTCATTCTTTATATCGAGCAGGATGCTTTCACGCTGAATGAGTGCTTTGTTGACAGAAGTCTTGGTCTGTCGGTTATCAAAGAGAGGAATGCTGACACCGATTCCACCACTCAGGCTGAAGTTGGTTTTCATCTGACTGCCCCAACCGTTTTTGTTCATGGATGTGGTGCTGGTCGTAGCTCCTGCATTTGCGCTGATGGTTGGCAACTTTCCTGCCTTTGCAATCTTGATGTCCAGATCGTTCTGGTCGAGTTTGTTTTGATAGCTCAAAAACTCAGGGCGATTCTGAAGCGCAGCTGTATAGACACTGTTCATTCCTGGGATAGAGGCCAGAGCCATCTGGTCAGTTGTGCTTGGAATAGCGATGTCGAAAGCTTCTTCACTGGTTATCTGCAGGAGTTCCTTCAACTGTCGTTTATAGTTTTTAACGTTACTTTCAGCCTGCACGATGTTAAACTCATCTTGTGCTCTCTGTGCTGTAAGTTGTGCTAAGTCAGCTTGGCTCATCTTGCCAATTTTTACCATTTCCTTACCACGCTCTTCGTTTTGAACACTCGACTGATAACTTTCTTTGTTTACGTTGATAGCCTCTGTAGAGTAGAGTATCTGTACGTAAAGTTGAGCTATCTGTTCTTGCAGGTTGAGGGCTTGTGCTGTCGAATCGAGTTGTGCCGCTTCCTTTGCCAGCTTGTTCAGTTTCACCTGATTTCTGTTTTTGTTTCCGTTCCAAATCGTATAATTGCCCATCACGCTATAGCTGCCATTGTAATATACCTTGTCGATGGAAGCTTTGCTGAAACCTTCTCCGCTGATTCCATTAGAAACCCAAGGCGTATAGTTTACACTTTGATTGGTGCTGGCAGAGAGCGATGGCAGAAGCGCTGACTTTGATTGCAGATAGTCCTCCTGAGCTGAAGCTTTTGTGAGTTGAGTCTTCTGCAGCTGAATGTTGTTAGCCAGTGCGTAACTGATACAATCCTGCAGTGACCATTGCTTAGCTTGTACAGCGATAGGAGCCGACATGATGAACAGCGCTACCGCCATGTTTTTTAAACTTGCGTTCATACACTTTTTACTTTTTGTTTTCATTTTTACAGAACTCTTTGCATCTGTTCTGATTAAATGTGGATTAATGTTCTTACTTTCCATAATTGCAAATCTTAATAGGATACATCATTTTTAGCTTTGACGTAAGCGTCGCCTATAAAGTTGCAACTGATATGTGTTTTTGATTAAAAACGTGATGATTGGTTTAATATTCTCATTTATCTTTAACAATCCTTTTCATAGTGAAAGATTTCTTTTGCTTTTACACATTAATTTATTTATATTTCTCAAAAAAATGTTTCTTCTTTCGTTATCTTCGCTGAAATTGTGTAACTTTGCAGAAAAATTTTAAGAAAGGAATAAAATAAATGCCGTTAAGATTACCAGATAAGCTTCCAGCTATCGAACTGCTGAAGCATGAGAATATATTCGTGATGGACGAAAGTCGTGCGCATAAACAGGAGATTCGTCCGTTGAAAATCTGTGTGCTCAATTTGATGCCCCTCAAGATTACGACAGAGACAGATCTCGTTCGTCTTCTGTCGAATACTCCTCTTCAGTTAGAGGTTTATTTTATGAAGTTGAAAAGTCACACGCCAAAGAATACTCCAATAGAGCACATGATGATGTTCTACAAGGATTTTCAGGAACTTTCCAAACAGAAGTTTGATGGAATGATAGTTACCGGTGCTCCTATCGAAACGATGGCTTATGAGGAGGTAGAATATTGGCCTGAAATCAAAGAGATTTTTGATTGGGCCCGTACCCATGTTACTTCAACACTCTATATCTGCTGGGGTGCCCAAGCTGGTCTTTATCATTTCTATGGTGTTCCTAAGTATCCTTTAGAGAAGAAGATGTTTGGTATTTTTAAGCAGAAGCCTCTCGATTTGTCTCAGCCAATCTTCCGCGGTTTCGATGATATCTTCAATATGCCTCATAGTCGCCATACAGAGGTAAGACGTGAGGATATTGAAAAAGTGCCAGGACTTGACATCATTGCCGAATCGCCTGAAAGCGGTGTCAGCATTGTGATGGCCAGAAACGGCCGCGAATTCTTTGTGACGGGTCATCTTGAGTATGCGCCAAACACGCTGGATAAGGAATATAAGCGTGATATGGGCAAGCGTGATGATGTAGAACTGCCAAAAAATTATTATTATCATGACGATCCGAACGAAGAACCTCTGGTGACATGGCGTGCTCATGCCAACCTCTTCTATAGTAATTGGATCAACTATTATGTTTATCAGGAGACTCCTTACAATATTGACGAAATCAGTTAATTTGAAGGAGTTGGATGATTTCGAGATCGATTTCTTATGCAAACATTAGAATTATTGGCGCCGGCCAAGAACTTGGAATGTGGTATTGCTGCCATTGATCATGGTGCAGATGCCGTATATATTGGTGCACCTCGTTTTGGTGCACGAGCAGCAGCAGGCAATTCGCTGGAAGATATCAGACAGTTGTGTGATTATGCTCATCAGTTTGGAGCAAAGGTTCATGTTACAGTGAATACTATCATCTATCAGGATGAGATGTTGGATACGCTTAAGATGATCCAGCAACTTGATGAGATTGGTGTTGATGCACTTTTGCTGCAGGATATGGGTGTGCTTACTGAGGTGAGGGCGCAGAATTTGTGGAGTAGAGAATTGCATTCCAGTACCCAGTGTGATGTAAGAACTCCAGAAAAGGCGTATTGGCTTACCACGTTAGGTTTCAAACGTGTTGTTCTGGCTCGTGAGCTTTCGCTCGATGAAATCAAGGCGATCCATCAGGCGATTCCTGATAGAGAAATAGAGGTCTTTGTACATGGAGCGCTCTGCGTAAGCTATTCGGGTGTATGTTATGCTTCAGAGAAGTGTTTCGGGCGCTCTGCTAATCGTGGAGAATGTGCACAGTTTTGTCGTATGAAGTTTGATCTGCTCGATTCCAATGGTCAGGAGATTGAACATCAGCGTTATCTGTTGTCGCTCAAGGATCTTTGTCAGCTTGATCATCTCAAGGATCTTGCTGATGCTGGAGCTACTTCGTTCAAGATAGAAGGAAGATTAAAAGATATCAACTACGTCAAGAATGTGGTGGCTGCCTATAGCAGTCAACTCGATGCAATCGTAAAAGCTGAACCGCGTAAGTATCGCCGTGCATCGGTGGGACATGTTCAATATAATTTTACACCTAACCTGAAGAAGACTTTCAATCGTGGCTTTACCCATTATTTCCTGAATGGGCGACAGCCGGATATTGCTTCTTTCGATACACCGAAAGCTATCGGCGAGTTTGTGGGAAAGGTTAAGGAAATACGTGGCAACATTTCTTTCAACGTTGCCACAGTAGCCAGCTTTAAAAATGGCGATGGACTGTGTTTTATCAATGATGACCGTGAGTTGGAAGGCTTTCGTGTGAACAGAGTAGAGGGCAATCGCCTCTATCCGTTTGGAATGCCTGAACATTTGCGTCCGGGCATGGCTCTTTATCGTAATAACGATCGTGCTTTCGAGGCTTTGCTGGCTCGTAAGTCTGCTGAACGTAAAATCTATATTGTCATAGAAATGGAGCCTGTGATGGGTAATGAGTTCAGGGAAGAGCCACAGGGGGTAAAGGCTGTTGTCAACATCATGAAGACGAAAGAGGCTGATGGTGGCTTGATTTATCAGGTGGCTGAGGTGTTTAAAGAGTTGAAACTCGAAAAGGCGAAACGCCCGCAGGGCGAAAATATAAAGGCTCAGATGAGCAAACTGGGCGATACGATTTACGAAGCTTACCAGGTAGAACTTCTGAAGGGAATGGAAACATACTTCGTTCCGAACAGTATTCTCACTGCTATCCGGCGTGAATTGATAGATGAACTTACCAAGGCAAATCAGAAACAGCTTGATAAGTCGTTGTGGGGTGGATGGGATAGAACCTTGTTCAACAATGGTTTTGGATTCAGTCAGCCCGGTGAGCACCGACTTACGAAAGAGGAATTTACTTGGCAGCCGGAATACGGAAAATGGGGATATCTCTATAATATAGCTAACTATGATGCAAGAGATTTTTATCAGATTCATGGTCTGTCGCCAGTAGTTCCGGCATTTGAGTTGGGTAAGAATATTCCTTCTGCATGGGATGCTAAGACCCAGGAAGAATATGATGAGAATATAGAAAAAGACAAGGCAAACCGAAGTATGCAGCCTAAGTATACCAACGAAAAGGGAGAATCGCTCCTGATGCAGTGCCGCCATTGTATCCGCTATTCGTTGGGCTACTGTGTGAAGCGTGGAGGCAAGAAACCATCCTGGCGAGAGCCTCTCTTCCTGCAGTTGGGTGACGGTCGCCGCTTCCGTCTGGAGTTTGCGTGCAACGAATGTCAGATGAACTTATATAGTGAGAAATAAATGAAAAAGAAATGGACGATACAGATTCTTTGTATGCTGGGCATCCTCTTGATGTTCAGCAGTTGTTATCATCGCCGTGCTCATCACCAGATGCATGCAGCTATGGTAGAGTACAGCAATAAACAACTCGATTCCATTTCGTTTTCTACTACCCATCATTATACCAACAAATTCAATTTTCTGGTATTCAAGGATTCCCTGGAATTGATAGCGCAACAGCCTGAAGAGTTTTTGAGCAATTTGCCTATCGACTCCTTCGCCGTCCGAAAGAACTGCCTGCTGGTGGTTACGGATATTCGTATGGTTCCTCAGGATTCCATAGATTCAGTTTGGGTGCAGTTGGCAACAGAAGATAATCAGTTTGGTTGGACCCGTGAGTCCCGTCTGCTGCCGAAGGTTGTGCCCGATGATCCTATTTCAGAGTTCATTATGACCTTCAGCAATACTCACTTGCTCATCTTCATGGTTATCATTATTCTCATAGCCGTAGCCTATACAGTTCGTAAGATTTTCCATAGCAATGGTAAACTGGTTCATTTTAATGATATTGATTCACCATATCCTACTGCCTTGGTGCTTATTGTTTCGATATCAGCAACCTTCTATGCAACCATTCAGTTGTTTTTGCCAGAAGTATGGCGTCATTTTTATTTTCATCCTACGCTCAATCCTTTTGCCGTACCGCCGATACTGGGTTTTTTCCTGGCTACAGTCTGGGCGATACTGATAGTAGGATTGGCTTGTGTTGATGAGGTGAAACACCGTTTGCCTGCAGGTGATGCAGTTCTGTATTTGGGTGGTTTAGTGGGTGTTTGCGCAATTGATTACATCATTTTCAGTGTTACTACCTTATATTATATAGGTTATTTGTTGCTCGTAGCCTATATATGGTTTGCCATACGGGTTTATCTGTTTCCTCATAAATAAGGATAGGGGGTGCAGGAAAAAATATGTACCTTTGCACCCGTTATGAAAAAAATAGTATTTTATAGTAAAAAGAGCGTATGCATTGGTTTGGCAGCGGTAGCGTTGCAGGCTAGTGCTGCGGATAACGAAAGAGCTACTTGCTCTGACCTGTCATTGGGTACGAGTGAAAAGTTTACGGCTGCTAATGGCTTGCTGGCTGATAGCAGCCGAGTTTATGATATTGATGAAGTTGTGGTTGTTTCGCAGCCTAAGGAGAATTTCCGTCTTCGTCAACAGCCTCTCAGCAGTACTTCCTTCGGCTCTTATCAGATGCAGCGACTGGGGTCTCGCGATTTGCGTGAACTTTCCTGCTATGTTCCTAACTTCGTAATGCCCAACTATGGCTCGCGTTTTACCAATGCCATGTATGTGCGCGGTATTGGAAGCCGTATCAACAGTCCGGCTGTAGGAATTTATCTTGACGGAATTCCGGTGTTGAGCAAGGCTGCTTTCAATCTTCACCATTATCAGACCAGCCGTATAGATATTCTCCGTGGTCCACAGGGAACACTCTATGGTCAGAATTCTGAAGGTGGTTTGGTGCGCATCTATTCACGCGATGCTTATGATAGCAAGGGCACCTACGTTAATCTGGGATTGGGCTCTCATTTCTATCGTAATGTAGAAGCGGCTCATTATATGAAGCTTTCACCTCGTATCGCATTAGGGGTAGCTGCTTTTTATGATGGACAGAAGGGATTCTTCCATCGTGCAGGAACCAGCGATTATGCCGACAATTATGATGAGGCAGGCGGTAAGTTTAATCTTAAGTTCCGTTTTGATAGAGGATGGAGCATGGATTTGCTAGCCAATTACCAATTTGTCTATCAGCATGCATTTCCTTATGGTCAGTTGGATTTAAACAGTGGCAAGGCTGCATTGCCAAATACAACATTCCCTGGGCTTTATCGCCGCAACATGCTGCTTTCGGGTGTCAATCTTCGTCATGAAGGAGCGAAATGGGATTTTGCTTCTACTACCAGCTATCAGTTCCTGGATGACAATATGAAGATGGATCAGGATTATCTTCCTGGAGATTATTTGAGCTTGCAGCAGGACCAGTTGCAGAATTCTATTACTCAGGAGTTCACATTTAAGAGTCGTCAGCCTTTCTTCGGTTTCTGGCATCTTACACAGGGTGCATTCTTCTCCCATGTGTGGTTGAAGACAAATGGTCCTGTAAAATTCGGTTCAGCATTGACGAAGCCTATCGGTAATGTTATCCTGAGTCAGATGCAGCATGCAATGCCTCCAGCAATGGCTAATGGAGTTTCTGTCAATGTTGATATGGGAGCTCCGGGGTTGTTCCATACTCCACAGAGCAATTTGGGCCTCTATCACGAGAGTACGTTTGATCTTTCTTCCCGTCTGAAAGCTACGCTTGGTTTGCGTTACGATTTCATGCATACAAGTATTTATTACGATACTTATGCTTATATGGCGATGACAGCTAAGGTGATGGGTAGGGAGGCCACTTATACTTTGCGCTCAATGCTCGACCGCAAAACGGGTGATGATTACAACCAGCTCTTGCCAAAATTTGGCTTAAGTTACAAGCTTGATGAGCAGGGTAGCAATGTTTATGCCACGGTGAGCAAGGGCTATCGTGCAGGCGGTTATAATATCCAGATGTTCAGTGACATCTTGCAGACCGAACTGAATGCTAACCGCCAGCATGCGATGCGAGGCAATTATGACGTTCCTCATACCGATGAAGATTATGATAGGGTGAACCAAACTATTGCCTTTAAGCCGGAAACCTCATGGAATTATGAGGTTGGAACGCATCTCAATCTTTTTGATCATCGTCTTCATTTCGATTTGAGTGCCTTCTATATGCAGGTTCGCAATCAGCAACTCTCTGTGATGGCAGGGACCTATGGCTTTGGCCGAATGATGGTTAATGCAGGTAAGAGTCACAGTTGTGGTATTGAAGCCGCGCTCAAGGGTCAGGCTTTCGACGGTGCTTTTGATTGGGGTGTAAACTATGGTTTTACACGCGCCGTATTTGATGAATATACTGATGGTGAGGGTGATGATGCTGTGAGTTATAAGGACAAGAAGGTTCCTTATGTTCCCGAGCATACGATAGCAGCCATGGCTGACTATCATTTAGGACAGTTTACCTTCGGATTGAACATGAATGCGCAGGGCAAGACTTATTGGGATAATGCCAATACCTACAGCCAGAAGATGTATTTCGTGATGGGTGCGCATTGTGATATTGATTTCAGCAAGATGAGCATCAGTATCTGGGGTAAGAACCTCACAGATGCTAATTATAATACCTTTGCTGTTGATAATGCAGCAACAGGAAAGAAACTTTATTTTGCCCAGCGTGGCAATCCTTTCCAATGTGGTGTTGATCTGAAATTCCACTTTTAGATTAAAATAGAAAAAGGAGTTCCGGCATTCTGAAATGCTAGAACTCCTTTTCTTTTTTATCTCATTTATTTCCTTCCTTTATTTTAATTCTCCATATCCTACCAGCCGGTCGGTGCGGTCGCTCTGAGCCCGATAGTAAACCAGTACATTGTATTTGTTCTGGGTCTGGTAGAAATTTCCTTCTGATGGGAGCTGCCTGATGCTTCCGTCCTCCATCTTCATGAGATATTGATAACTGTAATAACCTTGCTTCATGAAGAGACGTGCATGATAGGTTTTCGTCATTTCATCAAATTCCATCCGATATTCGGGGAGGAAACGGCCGTAGGTCCAATCTGCGTTCAGATAAACATCGCCTGGCTGCTTGGGAGCTTTCAGGGTAAAGTGAATCTGTGCATATTCGCAGGTGTTGTTGTTTTCTACGTTGTCGCTGTTGCGAATATAAAACGAACCTTTGGCAGCTTCATCGTAAACGTAATTGGGGCGAGGGCTGTCAGTCATTACCTTTACCTGATAGTCGCTTCCATCCCAATCTATAGCGTCTATTCCCATGGTTGGATGGTCGGTGTCCAGAAACTCAAACTTTCTGTATTCGTTGCCCGCATCGAAAATCAGAGCTCTTACATGCTGCCAACTCATTTTCCCCGCACTCAGGTAGTCGGGTTTAGGGTTGATGACAGCATTGTCCCATCTTCCGTTCTGAAGCACTACGATGTTCAGCTGGTTGGGATGAGTGATTCTCAGCTGGCTGTGATCCAGTTCCATTTTTAGTTGCTGATGGTTCTTCTGAATATCTATATCTGTTGTAGAAGTAGCTTCTAACTTGAGTTTAACCAATGGCTGAGGCTCTGTAATCATCCAGCAGGCTGTAAACATTTTGCCTTCTTCCTCGTTTTCCGCATTGTCGTCATAAACCGTCAGTCTGTAGTTGCCGCTCATGGTAAGTTGGCAGTCGGCATTGGGAATTGCCAGATGATAATGAGTGTAAGGATGATTGGTGTTGATGGATTGCTCTACATCTTCAATAATCTGATTGCCGTTGAAGCCTCTCATATAGTCGCTTTCAAAGAGCGAAGCCGATACGTTCCAGTTTGCATCGCAATGTTCAATCTTGTAGCTGTACCGATGATAATCGTGCGTCATGTCGTCAAAATCGATGTGGATAGGTTCTCCGCCCAGCGAAGAAACAGGGAGTGATAGCCAGTTATTTCCAGCAACAACCTCTAGGGTTCTGATGCGCTGGTTGAGTATCTCGTGCTGCTGTGCCCATGCAGGATGGGTAAACAGAAAGAGTAGGGAGATGATGGTGTATAATTGTTTCATATGGCTTCGTACGTATGTATAAAAAAATAACTTGCAGTAGTCTTTTGTGAAGAACTAAATGCAAGCTTAAACAATCTAAATTAATACATGAAAACACTTTTTGTAGTCGATAGGGGAATCGAACCCCTATGCCAAGATTGAGAATCTTGTATCCTAACCATTAGATGAATCGACCATTAAAAATGTCTCTACTGATCTCACGACTTATAGAGACTCAAATCTAATACCATGAAAAACACTTTTGTAGTCGATAGGGGAATCGAACCCCTATGCCAAGATTGAGAATCTTGTATCCTAACCATTAGATGAATCGACCAACGGTACATTTTTCGGACGATAGCTTGCGGAAGGTGGGGGATTCGAACCCCCGGTACGGTAACCCGCACGGCAGTTTAGCAAACTGCTGGTTTCAGCCACTCACCCAACCTTCCAGTCGGATTCTTAACCGAATCAACCAAGCATCGTTCTCAAATGCGAGTGCAAAGGTACTACATTTTTCTGATTCTACCAAATCTTTTTGCAACTTTTTTTTGATAAAAATGCATTTTCTTCATAACTGCCACATTATCAGGGGTTGTTTTCTCCAACTTTTTTGTAGTCTTTTGCTTATAAAAACAAATAGAGGCGGACTTCTTTCTCAGAAATCCGCCTCTTGTAAAAGAAAGGGCCGCTCGATGATGTGATGAAACTCCGAATGTATAAACATTTGAGAGTTCTCCGCCTTTGTAATCCACCGGCTTTTCAGCTTACCTGCCTGGCAGTTTATGTGGCCCGCCATGAGCAAGAGAATGTCCTCTCGGTTTCAATAGTGTAATTTGATGAGTATCCCGATCGAACCGAAACGACCCTTATTCCTTTTAGCACCCAAGCATCATCACGATGCAATGGTGCAAACATCTTAGTCATTATTTGATAATGCAAAGATAATGCAATATTTTGAAACTACCAAATGTTTTAGCTGTTTTCTTCGAATATTTTTTCGAAATATTTCTTCAGTTCCGTTTTGTCCTCTATGATATTGCGCAGTTCGTTGAGCGCTTTCTCGTTAGGGGAGTTGGGAATCCATAACCTGATGTATCCGTTTCTTGAATATTTCTCGTCCATGTGCTGGCTGAACCGCTCCCATTGCTGCTCCTTGTCATCATCTGGATTATTTTCTTTTCCATACTGTATGGCGCGCAGAAAAATTTCGTGAACATCAATATCGCGATCGGCTTCTGCCACAATCTTTCCATAGATGCTGCGAGGCTGACGGCTGGATGAAGCCCGATGGTCCTCAACGGCTTCTTTCATGATTTTGATCTGTTCTTTATTGAACCAGCGCTTCAGTCTTGCATCTGCCTGCAGAATTTTGCCGCTGGTAATATGATGAATGGCACGCGGACCGCTCATCCCCAGGTCGTGGTAAGCGGCTATTACATACACCATATCGATGTCGGCTCCGGTTACCGGAACCAGTTTCAGAGAGTTTCTGATGACTCGGGTAACATGTCTGAGTCCATGACTTTCGCCAAAAGCATTATATTTGGGGAGAATCTGTTTCTCCACAAAGTCCATGATTTCGAGATTTACCTGTTGCTTCATAGATATTCCTCCACTTTATTTATATAATAAGGTACGCGCGTACATTATTATTAGTTTATTATTGTTCAATTCGCCATTCCGATGATGATCAGGGATGATACAATGCCGAAACAGAAGATGTTCAGAGCTGTTTTGCCTAGAATTCTGTTCAGTTCTCTGCCTTCGCCTATCTTTTTCATCTCCATATAGGTTCTGTTGTGCAGAATGATATAGAGTGCTGCAAACGGCAGGAAGATGCTGCTGGCTTCATGCTGAAATACTTCGTAGGTGGTTACACCTATTATGGTGATGATTCCCAGATTGCCCAATGCACAGTATAACCGCTCGGCATTCTTCTTTCCTATGTGAACCACAAGGGTCTTCTTGCCGGCTCTCAGGTCATTGTCATGATCGCGGTAATTGTTCAGAATGAGCAGCGTATCAACTACCAGTCCGCAGGCTACAGATACGAGAACCGCTTCCAGGCTTACTCCCTGCATGTTTTCGGGCATTACGAGATAGTATGTGCAGCATACGGGTACAATGCCGAAGAAGAGCAGTACCAGAAGATCGCCCATGCCCAGATAGCTGAGACAGGTAGTATAGAGAAAACAGAAGACTACGCAACAGATGCCTACGATGACCATTTCCCAACCACCGAAGAGAACCAGCGGAAGTCCTATGGCGCAACCCAGAAGGGTGGTGAGGATGATTCCCCATTTCATGGCTCCCAATGTAATCCAGCCTTCAGCGCAGGCACGTTTCGGACCCAGTCGGGTTTCGTCGTCATTACCATGTTTGAAGTCGAAATAGTCGTTCACCAGATTGCTGTCTATCTGCATCACCCATGCAAAGAGCAGGCAGAGTAGTGCTGGTAATGTCTGTATCTGCTGAGCGTCTTTATACGCCAGCGCAATACCCAATAAAACAGGAACAGCCGCCGCCGTCAGAGTCTTCGGGCGAGCGGCTAGATACCATGCTTTTATAGAATTTGTTTCTATCATATTCTAAAAAGATTAAGATTAAATCTCCTGAAATTCTTGAAGGAATCAGGAAGATTAATTGAAGAAGTTCCAGCTTACTCCAATACGGAACACTCGCTCGTTCATCGGATAATGAGGAGCGAAGAAGTAGTTCTTGTCGCCCTGTCCTGCATTGATGTGGCTCATCATCACGAAGAAACGGGTGTGCTTGATGTGAACGTTGGCGTAAACGTTGACGATAGGATAGTTGCCTATCTTTACGTTGTTCTCGCCATTGCCCTGCACCGTATACTGTCCCATATAAGGTGAATAGTCAGGAGCTTCGTAGCTTGTGAAGTAGCGCATGTCAGCACCCAGGTCTACATTCAATACCTTTACTATCTTGAATTTGATGTAGAGGTTGGTATAGGCGTTGAAGGCTGGTACTGGCAGAACGCTCTCTTTACTGGAATGCTGGTAGGTAAACTGGTTTTCCCAGTTCAGAATGCCCCGTCTGAAGTTCTGTTCCAGTTGTGCTGTCAGCAGGTTGATTCCTCCGCTTTCCTGCATCGGTGTTACCATGACTCCTGTTCGCAAACCTTCTTCTGTAATGTCATAGCTCTGCGAGAAGTAGGTGTAGTTCTTGATTTCATCTACAGCCACTCTCAGCTTGGTGCGTGTCTTAGGGAAGGAGAGCGTACCCATGATGCGGGTATGGATGGTCTTGTCGAGATCATTCTCCCACCACAGATGGCGGGCGTGATAGTTGCGGTAATAGAACGATGGGGTTTCTCTATGGAAGAAAGCATCGCCTCTTACCTGAAGCGTGTCGCCCAGGAATGGGATGTTCACGTCTACATTACCATCTATGGCAAGGGTTCCGGCGTCAACACCCGTCAGTCCTATTTCTGCTACGGCATTATAGTGGAGGGTCTTGCCTTCCTGCTTGCTCAGCTGTCCGCCTACGCTCAGCACATGCTCGTTGTATTTTTCGAAACCGCCTTCCATGGTTGGCAGTTCATAATGACGGAGGTCGTAGCTGGCGAAAGCCTTCAAGCCTGCCTTTGCCCATTTATTGAAACCTTCAAGCATGGCGATGGCGAAGGTATTCTTCATGTGCCAGTGCTTGGTCTGGTCGTAGATGGAGTCTCCGGTCAGCCTGCCTGCATCGTAATATTCATTCAGATAATAGTCGGCTGGGGTCTGATAAGCTTCGTAAATACGGCGATAGTTGTCAAACTTTACCGTATGGATGAAACTCGTTACCGGAACATATTCGCTCTTGTAGAAAAGCGAGTCTTCGGCATTTTTCTTCTGGACGGCAAGCAGACTGTCGGCAGCAGCTTTTCCGTTTACTGCGATGCGGGTGCTGTCGTTCCTGATGTCCTTTGCGGCCGAGTCTTTAGCCGGTTCATCGCCGGCAATCTTAGCCCCGTCAGGACGGCCGCTGAATTTAGCTCCCTGCTGTTTGTCGTAGGCTTTCTCATCAAATTTCTTGCCTTGTTCCTTGGCTTTCTTTCTGGCTTCTTCCTTCGCATTCTCTTCAGCATTTTCCTTTTTCGAAGCCATGGCAAATTTCTTTGCCTTGATTTCTTCTTCGGTCATCTTTACCTTTCGGCTGAAACCTACGTTGTAGCGGTGGGTAAAGAAGATATGCTGGTTGTCCAGTCGGTTCCAGTTCTGTTCCAGAACGGTAGGAATTTCATTTGTGGCAAACGATTCGGTGTAGATTTCCGGATGTTTGATGTAATCATCGTTGGTAATACCGCCGTTCTCGGTCATCTTCTCATGATTGGTACTGAAGAGGAAGTGTGCCTGATAGCGGTCGCCCAGGTAAGATGCCCACATAGTGTATTTGAAGTGGCTGGTACTCTGTGCGTTATAATATCCTCTGCCATACTTGTAGTCGAATCTGAAACCGGCGCCTAGCCTTTTGTTGGCATTTACTGCAAACATGGCCTTGAAGTCGTCTTCTCCCGTCACCTTGTCGCCGCAGCTGTTCAGCGTTATGTTGGTGATAGGTGAGTAGGTGTTGGTGAAGTGGAAGTCGCTTACCGGATTTACGATGTAATCGTAGGGCTCTGTAAAGATGAAGTTGCCCTGCGTGTTGCGGCGGTCGATGAAGATTCGGTTCAGTCGGGCAGTACCCATGTTTCCGAGGGTATTGTATTCGCCTCTCAGTCCTTCCGTGAAGGTTGTGTTCATATACATGTGCTGCAAGGTGTCTACTACCGCAGCCTTTGTGTCGCCGAAGCGTTCGTCTACAGTCCATACCCTGATGCCTTTCGGAATCTCCTTGTCTGAGCCCAGTGAATCGGTGTTCACCTTGCGGTTGGTTTGAGGACGGAACTGCGAATCTTCGTTATAGTTAAAATCGTTTTGTGCCGCAACTGGGATGGTTGCAGCACAAAATAGGAGTGATGAGAATATAATTTTCTTCTTCTTCATTATTTCTTAAATAGTCGGATACATACTTCGGCAATCTTGAGCACTACACCCACAATGAGTACGATGTAGGCGATATTACGGCTCTCTTCCAGCTGGGTCCAGAGTATTACCCCCACGATGGCGAGCAGCATGAAGGCGATGTTGAGATAGTTGCGCACCTTCAGCATGTTGTTCTGGTCGCTGTAGGCCAATGGGCGGAGCCGGCGGTGCTGAGGTCTTACGGCGTAGCTGGTAGGCTGCTTCTGCTCAGTCTGTTCTGCGCCCTGCTCAGCTGTAGGCTGGGCTGTAGCATTTGCAGGCTGCTGTGCCTCGTTCTGTTGTATCTTGTTGTCTGTATTCTGATTATCCATTTTTCTTCAAGTTATTGTTTTACTAATGCAGCTAACTCTGCGAATATCTGGTCCTTGCGGTCGATGGTGCATCTGCGGAACTTTCCGAAGATTTTAGCCAGGTCGTTCTGCTTCTTGTTGAGCGCAATCTTGTCGCTGATTACCTCTTCGGCAGGTTCCTTGAAACCGGTGCTTCTTCCTTCCTCATAGTTGTAGATGATGCGGCCGAGCGAGAGATTCAGATGATTGTCTGAAATCCTGGCTACCAGCTGGTATTTGAATTCCGTGCGGTCGAGCGAGATGAATGACTGGCTGAAGACGAGCCATTCGTCCATCGTGTTGGCGATGATGTGTTCAGTATCGTTTACCAGTGCTACTCGGCTTGCTATGTTCTGCTCGTTCTGTGTCAGTTCACTCATGTATTTTAATACGATGTCGTAAATCTGCTTGGCAGTTTTTCCGTTAGCATCCGTATCGAGTGTGAATTCAATCTTGTTTTCATCATTATATGTGATGGCGCCTGCCAGATATTTCAAGTCCACTTTGGCTGTCGTGCCATTTGCCAGCTTGTTGGCAGGCTTGGCTGCCTCCTTTGGCTTAGCGGCTACGGCAACAGGAATCGCCCATCCCGTGGTTGATGTGGTTGGCTCCTTTACAACAACTGGTTTTGGCTCAGTAGCATGGGCCTTCTTTGCTTCCGCCTTTTTTGCTTCAGCTTCAGCCTTGGCGCTTGCAGCGTTGATGCTGTCTGCCTGGGCCTTCAGTTTGGCAGCCTGTGCTTTAATCTTAGCCACTTCCAGTGCCTTCTTGGCAGCTTCCAGCTGTTTCTGTGCCTGTTCCAGCTGCTGCTCTTCAGTCAGCACGGTTTGGGCCTGTGCAGTCATCAGCGGGAGGAGCATAAATATGGGGATGATGATTTTTTTCATGTCGAGTTGTTTTATGAAACTATAAAATGACGGTTCCTGTAGGGGAACTTAGCGGAAGATGAGGGATTCAAACCCCCGATACCCGGAAGAGGGTATACCGGATTTCGAGTCCAGCGCATTCGGTCACTCTGCCAATCTTCCTTTTATTTTATCAGATGCAAAAGTAATACATTTTTCGCATCTGACAAAATATTGCTGTTATTTTTTAACTATATTAACCCCGCTTTATAGGATTTTATACTATAGTTTTTACTGTTGCTGCAGGAATCTGTCGGCTTCGATGGCAGCCTTGGCTCCCGAGCCTGCGGCAACAACACCCTGGCGGTAGATTGGGTCGGCCACATCGCCTGCTGCGAAAACACCCGGAATGTTGGTGGTGGCAGTACCTGGCACTACTTTGATGAAGCCCTGCTCGTCGAGATCTATCTGCCCCTTGAAGAGGTCGGTGTTAGGCTTATGCCCGATAGCCAGGAAGAATCCGTCGATGCTGATGTCAAACTTCTCTTCGTTGACTTCGCCCTTGTGGCGCACGAGATGAGCACCTTCTACACCATTCTCGCCGAAGAGCCCCAGCGTATTGGTTTCGAACAGAATCTCGATGTTCTCCTTGTTCTTTACACGCTGCTGCATGATTTCTGAAGCACGGAGATAAGGCTTGCGCACAATCATGTAAACCTTCTTGGCAAGTCCGGATAGATACATAGCCTCTTCGCAGGCAGTATCGCCACCGCCCACTACGGCTACGGTGCGCTTGCGGTAGAAGAATCCGTCACAGGTAGCGCAGGCTGAAACGCCCTGTCCGCGATATTTCTCTTCATCGGCAAGACCCAGATATTTGGCAGATGCACCTGTGGCAATGATCACGGTTTCTGCTTCAATCTCGTTGTCGCGCTCATCTGTAAGATGAAATGGGCGTGAGCTGAAATCTGCCTTCACGATGCTTCCGTCTCTCATTTCGGCTCCGAATCGGGCTGCCTGTTCCTTCATGTCCATCATCATCTGTGTTCCGTCTACACCGTTAGGATAGCCCGGAAAGTTTTCTACCTCTGTGGTGATGGTGAGCTGTCCGCCCGGTTGCATACCAGAATAGAGTACTGGCTGCAGGTTGGCTCTGCCGGCATAAATGGCAGCTGTATATCCTGCAGGACCGCTACCTATAATTAATGTCTTTATCTTTTCCATTTTTTATCTTATAGTTATATTTTTGTTTCTGATGGCTAGAAATGAGCCATTTTCTTTGCAAAGGTACATCAAAACAATGAGAAATCAAAATAAAAATACAATATTTTTCTTTTCTTGCATAAATTATTGCTTTCGTTTGAAGAATTATTGTTATCTTTGCACCCGAAAATAAGATGCTCCGGAAAGAACATCAATTAGAAAAAACGAAAAATATTTACTTGATATATGAATCAGATTAAGAAGATTGTACTGACGGGTGGACCTTGTGCGGGCAAGACTACCGCTATGGTTAAGGTGATTGAACATTTCTCCAGTCTCGGCTATAAGGTCTTTACCATTCCCGAGGTTCCAACCATGTTCACCCAGGCGGGCATGAATTATCTCTCCTCCAACAAGGATTTTTTCTTCGAGGGCGAGAAGGCTACTTTCCAGACTCAGATCAACCTGGAAGACAGTTTCCAGCGCATGGCTGAAACATTGCAGCAGCCTGTCATCATCGTCTGCGATCGTGGTACGATGGATATTTCTACCTATCTCACTCCCGATTTCTGGCACCGCATCATCTCTGAAGAGGGTTATACAGATGCCCAGCTTCGCGACCGCTATGATGCTGTGCTGCATCTGGTGAGTGCTGCTGATGGTGCCGAGCAGTTTTATACTACAGCCAACAATGCGCAGCGCCTGGAGAAGGCGGATGAAGAAGGACTGAAGATTGCGCGCGAGTTGGACAAGAAGATTGTTTCTGCATGGAAGAGTCATCCTCATCTCAGGGTAATCAATAACCACGAAGATTTCAACAACAAGCTGAACCGTGTGCTCAAGGAGATAAGCAATGTGCTTGCCATTCCGCAGCCGATAGAGGAGGAGCGAAAATATATCGTGAAGCTGACGGGCGAGGTTCCTAATGCGATAGACAGCGATATTGTTCAGACTTATCTTACGGGTGAGCCGGGCAGCGAGATTCGCCTTCGCCGTCGCGGTTTCGAGGGAGGCAAGTATGTGTATGTTCACACCACCAAGAAGCGTATTTCAGACAATGAGCAGATAGAGACCGAGCGACAGATTAATGCCAATCTTTACGAGAGTATGCTTCAGCAGGCTGACCCTTACCGCCAGCGCATTCATAAGCATCGCAAGAGTTTTATCTGGAAGGGCCAGTATTTCGAGCTCGACGAGTTTCTTGAGCCGGTTTCCGACCTGATGATTCTTGAAACCCGCGGCATTTCTGCCAACGAGAGTGTGAAGTTCCCTCCTTTCATTCAGGTGCTGGAGGATATTACGGGCAACAGCAAATATTATAATTATAACATAGCGCTGAAGCGGTAAATCAGCCGAAAATGTAAAAAGTTACGGAGATAATTCATATTCTCCGTAACTTTTTACATTTTGAGTCCCAAATTATTTCAACTCATAAAACTCCATAATATCCAGCATCTTGAACAATGTACCATCAATAGAAGAATGCCAGCTTTGATGAAAATGTCCGTAACACCAATGAGTGACATGCTGCTGATGTTCTTTCAGAGTTTCATACAGACTATTCATAACTTCACGTTCCTGCTGTATGTCTGATATCAGAGTTTTGTCGTTGCAAGTCCATTTGGCTATCCCTTCCTTGCTTAATAATTCGCAGAAGGATGGAGACGTATGTGTTATTACAATGTCAACCTTCTGCTCAGACAAAATCGACATTAGTGCTTCTTTATTATAAGTCGGCGATTCGCTCTGCCAATAGTATGATGGAGAAAAATTGTCAACGACTTCCGTGTTACCAAAACGTAGCCGCTTTTGTTGTTCCTTACTCCATGCTTCAAGCCTATACGTACGGTCAATTGATACGGCTCCTCCTACACAGAGAATCGAATGGTTGCAAGCGTTGATTACAGAATAGTCTGGAATGGCAATGAAACGTTTGTGCTTAAAGCTTTTCCCATCAAAATACGCCGGGTTGTCATGATTGCCTCTAATGAATACAATCCAATTATTGGCATCATTCATACGTTTGGCGTTTCTTTTCACCATATTATCATAATAGCCTCTCTTGTCAAAACCAAATCCACAATCGCCTGCTACAATAACTAACGTGTTCCGCATTTGATATTGCACACAAATTTTGTTCACGAGGAGATTAAAGTCGCCGTGAATATCTCCAGAAACAACTATGTCCTTACATTCTGGAAACTGATATATATTGTATTTTCTGCTATTCATCTTTCATGTTCTCCCAAAACGGAAGAAGTCTTTGCTGTAAGAACGCTATCACTTCAGTAAAAGGCAAGATGTCAGTGGACGTTATTTTACGTATGAAAGCAGTCCATCTGACCTGCATTTGCTGATTGCTGCCAAACTCTTTTCTGAAAAACATCGTGTTCTCATTATAAGGTGTGTGGCGATTTTTAAATGTATGTTTGATAGCTTCCTGTAATATTATAGGATTATACTTTTCATTCTGCAAGATTTTGTAGAGATCATAATAATCCTTCATTCGACTACTTTGGTCTGCAAGATCCACAATTGCGTGCATCTTTTCAGCAATAACTGTTTCAAGCGAGTAGGCCAGTATATTGGCACTCGGCAGATGTTCTAGCAATACTGGATAATCAAGATCTATTGGGGAAGGTGTTACCACGTCACCAAAACCTATATCCATTGTTAAAACCTGGGCAATAGTGTCCATCTTGACTGGAATGCTGAGCCTAATCCCATGATAGTCTTTGAACTCTGTTATATTTTGTGCAGTAATGTTCTCCGTGTCAAATATTACGCCATCTTCCTCGTATGGCACAGAACATATTTCTCTGAACGCTGCAATTATAGAAGAGCCTTCGTTGCTGATATTATTGCCAAGGAAATCTATATCCAATGTCGGACGAGCCGCAAATTTTTCGTATGCATACATGAGTGCACCTCCTTTCAGATAAAAATTTCCTCTATAATGAGTCTGCGATATTCTGTAGAGAAGTCTCTCTTGAAAATACCGAGTTAGGATAGTCTGATTAAAGACGTTTTCCTTTCTTGCAACGTTCAGCAATTTTGTACGTATTGACTTCCCGTAGTTTTTATTTTGTTCTTTACTCATAGCTTCACTTGTAGATATTTTTCCAGGATATTGCCAACACGCAATTGTCTGGCATAATCCATTAGTTTACTGATATTTCTTTCTGGTCTGGAAAGATAGTTATCGATGATTTCAGAACAGACATCAATGCCCACCTTATTGCGGAACTTTACTGCATCGCATACGCATCGTTCTACATCATATACCTTTACCTTAAATCCATCTATGACTTTCTCCATCACGCCGATTTCAAGAATGTTGGAAGTATAGTGATGGAGCTCTATCTTTGGGAATGAAGGTACTTTTACTTTTCTATCCCTTTTGATGGCGACATGATAAGCCTGCGGCATGGATGTCGTAAGCTGATGGATATTCCAGGCAGACCAAAGGCAGAGGATTCCGTTGGGAACAATAGACTCAATATCAACCATACATGCTGACAATTGGTCTATGTTAGCATATACGCCACGGCAAACCTGAATCAGTTCACCTTGGCGAACGGCTTCCAGCATTTTGTAGTAAGCTGTTCGTCCTTGTACTTTGACGCTTGCTGATGATATGAATGAATTCTTTGTTTCCATAATTGTTCTCCTAATTTTGGTACAAAAATACCACAAATATTTTTAATTGTGGTACTTTTGTACGGGAAACTTTTAAAATCCGCTTTTTTTTAATACATTCCAACAGTTTTATAGCTATTTTAGTACAAAAGTACCACAAATATTGCTGATTGTGGTACTTTTGTACGGGATGATAGAATGGACAATGCATGGTTATTTGCCTCTTGATTTCTTTCTCATCATTCTATTTTTCTCCTTTATCCGTTGTACTTAAATACTTTAACCATATCCTTGTCGCCACCCACAAGCTGGCTACATCTGTTCAGCATTCCGGTGTCTGAGAAACCGCATTTCTCCATGACTCTTCCTGATGCAGGATTGCCTGTGAAATGGTCTGCCCAGATGTTTTCGAAATGCTTCTCGTTGATGCAGTAGTCAAGCATCAGCTTCAAGGCTTCGGAGCAGATTCCTTGGTTCCAATAAGGTTTTCCTACCCAGTAGCCCACCTCACAGTCGTTTTCTCCGATAGGGATGTTGCTGGTTTCATGGGTGTAGTAGCCGATGCAGCCGATAGCCTCGCCAGTCTCTTTCAACACAATCGCCCATGTCGTTTCATTATGGAAGAATGTCTGGATTATCTCCCGACTTTCCTCTACAGATTTATGCGCCGACCATCCAGCACGTGGTCCTACGTCAGGGTCGGAGGCGTACTTGAAGAGCGCCTCTGCATCTGATTCCTGCCAATATCGAAGTAAAATTCTTTCTGTTTCCATCAGATTATTTCAATGAAATTCTTCGTTCTTTATTTTGTTATCTATTATCTTGTAGCGGAGATATTTGGGGGTACTAGCTTATCTTATATGTTGTAATCTAAATATTTCTTTCTGCTTTTCTATTTCTTCCTTAAGTTGCTGTTCTGTAGGAAGATATGTAAGATATTTTGAAGCAAATAATTGCTTGCTGTCGTGCAAGATGGAAAATCTTGCGATATCCTGGCTGGTTTCCGAACAGAGTAGTATGCCGATGGTCGGATTGTCGCCTTCTGTGCGTTTCAGTTCATCATACATTCTTACATACATATCCATTTGTCCTACGTCCTGATGGGTGATCTTGGTCGTCTTCAGGTCATATGTTGCGTAGTCAATTATGTTGGCTTCACATCAGAAAAGCT
>JAJWOH010000203.1:0-3958 GCA_021635485.1 Segatella copri
AGCCAGGTTGCTACACCATGCCAGAGATTCCAGTTATCGATATGTTGCCAGGAACTCGTGAGGAAATCGTTGCAACACTCGTGTAAGGACATTGAACTTTGAAGTTTGAACATTGAACTTTATGATGAGTTTAACTGGTTCAGATTCATAGTTTAGCAAACAATAAAGGCTCGCAAGAAGTTTCGATTTCTTGCGAGCCTTTTCTATTTATTTCTTTCGAGTTTACTCATCCTCGTCTGTTGACCAGACAGTGAATTATAAAGAATTTTGTTTACATATACAACTATACGAACACCCCACAATTACACCTATCCGCGATTAAAATTTCTCGATTTTTACACCTATCCGCGATTATCAGATGGTACAAACATACACCTATCCGCGATTATCGGATGGTGCAAATATACACATATCCGCGATTATCTCCAAGAAAAAGCCAGTTTTTTATCGTGAGGGATAAAGCCAAATCGTGAGGGATTCGTGATGGATAAATCCCCTTTTCGGCGTATCCGTCACGCATAATACTCATCTAGCTATCAACGACTTACGCAACTTACTACTAAAAATCGTGAGGGATGATAGATGATTTGCAAAAAAACATACGTGATATATAACCATGAATCTAAGGCTCGCTCCAATATAGTCTGCAAAAAAATGCTCTCAAGGTTTCGAATAACATGAAATCTTGAGAGCATTCTAATAAATAATAAACATCATTATACTTCATCCATCCGCTTCAGCTTCCAACCGTCAAACTGCATGACAATTTTATGCAACTGTGTGCCCTGACGCAAAGCCTCAACTCTTGGAGCCTCGGCATAGCGATAGATTTGAGTCTTGGCATCCTGCCATTGCTTCTCTATCCTAGCTTCATAATGCTTTTCGTCTTCGCCCTTATCTCTTTTCGGAACAAGTTTCAACTCTATGATGTAGCTATGCTTTGTTGGATAATGAGTGAGATCGGGCAAAAGGAAAAAGTCGCAATAGCCATGGTTTAACTCCAGTTCTGGCGCAGTATAATAGTAAGGATTCAAACTGAGATAAGCCATGAAGAAACCTTGCAGATTGCGCTCAGCCTCAATACCATCACGAATAGACGACACCTTGCCGTAAGCATCAGCCATATATTCCAATGCTTCACGCCACTTGCCATAAAAAGCCATATAGGTGTACATTGTGACAAGATTACTTGTGTTAATGTGTCTCACATCCTGATACTCATCCAGCAAGAAACCATAATATTGCTTTCGCACATTGTTGTTTGGAATACCAAGAATGAGCTGGCTTCCCAAGATGCCCTTGATGGTTAGCATGCCATAATAGAACAACAGACTAGGGAAATACTCAGGATCCGTAATCTTATGAGCCGGAAATGTCTCGTAAAGCGAAGCCACGAGTTCTCCAGCTTCAGCCACAGTGCGGATTACTCCCTTGCGGTCGCCATCCATCTTGTCTAGCTGAAGGAGCTTCTTCATCTTGTTATAGTCGGTCTTGGTATTCGGGTCTATCATCTCCTTAGGTGCCTCCCCCCTGCTCATGTAATTGCGCAAATAGTAAATCACCATATCGCAATTGAATACCTTGCTTTGGGTTAGAAAAGCATCTTCCGAGAAGCAATAGTTATCATACCAAGGCTTCATTTCCTTGACCACGGCTTCCACATCGCAATCTTGGCGTATTTCCCCTGTACTCTTATAATAATTGAAGAGGTCGTACACATCCTCGGTGGAGAACCCTAGCATCTGGTTAAACTCAGGCTTGGTGGAGATGTGCCAGCCGATGTTGAAACCACTCGTCACATCATCCAACGTCACAGGACTGACACCCGTAATGAAAATTCTTTCAAACGAGCCCTTGAACTTCTTGAAAATGTCTCGATAGAAGCCCTCGGCATGTGTCATCGCCCAATATACTTTCTCGCCCTGCTCATTGAGCACAGTATTGGTGAAGTTGTCGTATTCATCGATGATAAGATAAAGGGGATACTCCTTGACTTTTGCCTCATTCTGTATCAAAGCCAACTTGCCTCCGGCATCCTGGGTGGCATTTACTTTCTGCCTCAGTTCATCAGAATAAAACTCAGCATAGTCACGCACAAAGCCATCCAACTGTACGCCCATATAGAAATTGAACTTTTCCTCAAGGTTGTCAATATTACCGCCCACCTGAGAGAAGTCGAGGTGCATCACCTGATAGCGACCTTGCAAAGGCGTAGGATGCTTGCCTATCCAAAGATCGCCAAACCACTGCTGGAACTTATGCTTGGTACGACAATCGTAATAGGCATGGAGCATGCCCAGAAAGATGCTCTTACCAAAACGACGAGGTCGGATGAAGATGAGGTAACGTGCCTGCTTCTCCAACTCAGGGATGTACATGGTTTTATCCACGTAGTATATGTTTTGTTCCACCATCGTCTGGAAATCAGACACGCCATATGGAACCTCCTTTATTTTCTGTACCATAGCTCTATTCTTTTGGATTCTTCACTTACTTTATTTATGCGTCATAATATCGAGCACCATATCATCGGTAGCCCTCATCGCATCGGCACCGATACTCGTAAGATTGTGGATGCACTTATCCACATCATCATCTACGATACCCTCGGCAGAGGTGACACACTTGCCTTCCATAGAAAGAAGGGCGGAAAGGAGGGCGGTGCTGACACCTGATGAAATCTTCAGGGCACAGCTTGGTTTCGCTCCGTCACAAATCATACCGGTGAGATTGGCTATCATATTCTTGACTGAATTGCAGATGCGGGTATAATCGCCACCCATCAGATAGGTGATGCCGCAACTGCTGCCCGTACTGGCTACCACACAACCGCAAAGAGCAGAAAGCTTGCCTAAACTCTGCTTGATATAAATAGCAGTCAGATGACTGAGCATCAGGGCACGGATCATTTCCTCCTCGGTATTCTCGTTCTCCAGCGCATAAACCACTACAGGGTTCGTTGCACAGATGCCCTGGTTGCCGCTGCCGCTGTTGCTCATCACCGGAATCATGGCACCACCCATACGGGCATCGCAGGCTGAAGCGGTGCGGGAGATGATATGCGAGAAAATATTATCGCCGAAGATACCATGACTCAACGGACGGTCCATCGTCTTGCCCAGACAGTGGCCATAGTTACCCTTGATACTCAACTCGGCAGCCTTCATATTATAGTCCCTGGTCTTGAGAATGAAAGAAATCTCATCAAGCGGAGCTGTTGTTGCGAACTCGTAAACCATCGGGAAATTAAGCTGGATGTCATCATCAGCCTCATCGCCCACAGTACCGCCACGCCTATCGAGCACCACCTCGCCATTACGCTCAACATACACAAAATGGGTATGAGAACCGGAGATAATTGCCGTAGCCTGGTTTTCACCGGCATGACAGATGATTTCGATATAGAGTTTATCCACATCCCCCTGTTTCAGTTTGATGTTGATATCCGCATCCTTGATATATTGTTTGCCCTGCTCCAGACTGTCGGGAGTAAGGTCTTTCAAAACTTCCAGCTGATATTCAGGCTTTCCGATGAGCGCACCCAGCGATACGGCGATAGGCAAACCAATCATACCCGTGCCAGGAATGCCGACACCCATCGCATTCTTGAGCATATTAGGACTCAGAAGAACTTCAATACGTTCAGGGCGCTTGCCCAATGTAGTAGCAGCCTTGGCTGTACATAGTGCCACAGCCATCGGTTCGGTACAGCCGATGGCAGGAACCACCTCTTTATTAACGAGCGCAATGATGCGCTCACGCTTACATTTCTCTAACATAATCTATATAACTTTTATATAAATAACGTTCTTACCATTATTTCGGGTACAAAAATACAAAAAATAAACCGTATTCTTCTCTTTTCGCGAGAAAAATACGGTTTAAATCTATATTTCTTGATGAATTAGTCTTCCAACTGGAACAGAGGATCATCTGGAGTCAGCATGGTTGGCTTCTG
>JAJWOH010000046.1:0-23689 GCA_021635485.1 Segatella copri
TTGCCCGTGATTACCAGCTGGAGCAGCTTGCCATAGAGGAAGAAGGCAGGGAGCCTAGTGCCTCCCAGCTGAAGAGCCTCATAGAGAGAGCCAGAAAAGAAAAGATCAAGTTCTGCCTGATACAGGCAGAATTTGCCAACCGCAACACCACAACCTTCATCAAGGAGAGCCACACCAAGCCAATGAATATCAATCCATTGCAGGGCGACTGGAACATGGCGATGCAGGAAGCGGCTGCAGCGGTACAAGGCAAGAAAATCGTTGTTGGGAAGTAAGCTCCACACGTTCTGTAAGTTCCACACGTTCTGTAAGCTCCACACGCCCTGAAAGGGCAGAAGCTCCTAGCCCAGGGCAACGCCCTGGGTATAATAGCAGTTAACAAGGCGCCCTGTAAGGGCAAAAGCTTTGTTAAAGCAACAACTAATCATAAAGTTCAATGTTCAAAGTTCAAAGTTCAAAGTTAATAGAGATAGAGCATCTTTCGGCTGGTTACGAAGGCAAGGAGGTGCTCCACGACATCAACCTCACCGTCTGCAAAGACGATTATCTTGGCATCATCGGTCCCAACGGTGGTGGCAAGACAACCCTCATGCGTCTCATTCTGGGACTGATGAAACCCACAGACGGCAGCATCCGCTTTTATAAAGACGGGGAGGAAGTAAGGGAAATCAGCATGGGATATCTGCCCCAATACAATCATCTCGACAAACAGTTTCCTATCTCCGTTTATGAAGTGGTACTCTCAGGACTCAGTAAGACCAAAAGTCTCTTTTCGAGATACACCCAGGCACAGCACCAACAGGTACTCGACTGTCTGGAACAGATGCAGCTCACGGAGTTGAAAGACCGCCATATCGCAGCCTTGAGCGGCGGACAACTGCAGCGAGTACTCCTCGCCCGCGCCATTGTCTCCAAGCCAGACGTTGTCATCCTCGACGAACCCAACACCTACATCGACAGAAGATTCCAAAAACAGATGTACGAGATGCTGGAGCAAATCAACAAGGAGTGCGCCATCATCATCGTGAGCCACGACATCGCCGAGGTGCTCAACAACGTGAAGCACATCGCCTGCGTGAACCACCATCTGCATTATCACGACACGACAGACATGCCAAGGGAAAAACTAGAAGAACATTTCCTTAATGTATAAACAGAGGACTACTCGGTGAAGCCCTTCCTCATCGTCCCTATCATCAGAGCGATGTTTGTTGACCTCATCAATACGGGCATCATTACCCCTTCCTCAACTGGATAGGATAAAACACGGCAAACCATCAGGGTGGCGGTGTAATCCTATCAGATATGCCTACAAGACTTCATCTTGATAAATTTCTGAGGCGACATACCAAACTTTTTGGTAAAAGCACGATAAAGGGAAGAACTAGACATGAATGAGTATTCTTGCAAGAATTTGCCCACTGTGGAATAGTTTCCTGTCATCAATTGCTCCGCCACGAAGTCTATTCGTAGGTTGGTAATGTAATCACTAAAAGACATCCCTGCATACTTCGTGAAAAGACCAGCAAACTTGTTGGCAGGTATCTGAAAACGTTCCATTAAGTCTGTACGAGAAAGAGACAACTGCTTAAATACCTCCTCACCAACGATATAGTCATGTATTTGACGAAACAAAGTCGCATCTTCAGAAATTGTAGCAACACCCTTGTTGCCCTCACCTACACCATTAGAACTTACCTCGCTTTCTTCCTTGGCTTTTAGTTCTTCCTTGTATCTTAATGCCTCCTCGATATTTAGCATCAAGGAAAGATTCTTCCGCTTGATGACACGATAGTTATTAAATAAAATGGCACCAACAACAAGCACAACAAGCAAGATACTTAGAACTGCATACATCACAATACGACTCCACAATAGTTGTTCTTCTTTCTCCGTCATATCATAGACTTGCGACAACTCTTGTGCAGTACTTTGTTGCTCCCGCACCTTTATGCTATCACGAATGACAGCCAAACGAGCAAAATAAGAGGCTGATTTTCTATAGTCACCTAAATCACCACTTACTTCTCCTGCAAACTTCAAGGTCGATGCCATGTAGAAATTTACAGTATCTTTTCGTTCTATCAAAAAGCGTTCTCGCTCACGACACATGCGCAACACTTCCGCTTGTTTGCCCTTATCCAACAAATAAGGAATAATCAGATAGTCGATACTTCCATATTTTTTGCCAGTCTTCAAGAACTCATGGTAAGCCGCATCAGCCTCTTTCTCATGACCGCCCATTTTGGAATAAACCACAGCCGCATGAGCAGCCCATTTACGGTGTTCCCTATCATAAAGGTCTTCCATTTCCGCTTCATCGCCATTTTCTTTGTCAAGCACAATCTTCAATTCACCCAAGACCTTCAAAGCATCAGCAAATCTCAGGTCACGCTCATAAAAGATAAGCAAGTCATTGTAATTGGCTCTCAAATTGTCGTATTTTCGAGCATACTTAGAATACTTCATCATCTTGACTGCCTGCTGCATTTTCTGATACCCTTGCACTTTGTTTCCTTGGTAATAGAGACTCTTACCGAGATAGAACAATGCCACCGACTCCATCGCTTGGTTATGGACAGCATCAGCTTTTGCAAGCAACAACTTGACATACGTCACTTTCTTCACCTCATCGTGCATCTCGTCATAGCAAGATATGACACGATGAAGCAACTTCATATACAATTCCGCATCTTTCTTGACTTCCGATGCCCGCAAGGCATTCAGATACTGTCGAAGTCCTAGGATGCTACGCCCTGTATTATAGTAAAGGTCGCCCTCCACCATGTCCAGGTCGTACTTGGGTTGCTTGCCACGCTTGCGCAGCTCCGCCATAATTTGCTCTGCCTTATGAGTATCGGACAACATGTAGTAATACACACCGTCCTCATTGACGATACTGTCGGGAAGTACAGTTGCCTTTCCCTTCATACCGCCCAACACTATCACTACCAAACCTATCAAAAGCCTTATCACATTACCTTTATTATATAGATGTTTCATCATTGTTTTACTATCCATTGATTCTTTTTACACTACAAAAGTACACAAATTATCTGAATTACAAGAAGCTACGCTTCATTTTTCTCGCAGAAAAGAACACAAATCTCATACACGCACTAAACGAGCTGGGAAATGAATCCCAGCTCGTTACTACTTAACTAAAAATTTAACTTGCACTATTTATTATTCTTGATGATTACTTTCTCGGCCTTCACCTTTCGGGTTTCCTTATCCATGTAACGGCGAATATATACTCCCTCCATCACAGGGCGATGTTTCAAGCAACGCCCATTGAGATCGTACCAAGCCTCAGCCTCGTTGCTTTCAGCTTCCACCTCATGGATGCCAGTTGCCACATTGAATGAAATCACAAATGGATTGCGTATTGTACCCAACATATCGTCGGTCTTGTAATCCAAAGTAACATCAGATGTCAGGATTTCATCCCCATATGGCATCTTGAAGGTCAACTTCGCTGTCTCGTCACCTGGGATGGTGAGATAAGCAATACCCGTGTAGTCCTTATAGGTAGTTGTAAACTCAGCGGTACGACATTCTTCACCTGCAAAGACACCCACCTCAGTACCGACATCCACAGGTTCACCATTGAGTTTCACCTGAGCCACAATCGTCATATTGTAAGGATACTTACCACGTGGTATCGGTGTAAACACTGATGGGGTTGAACGAGTCATGAAACGCTTTGCCATATAGGTAGAAGTGGTCACTTCTGGATAAGTGAAAGTCGAAGTTTCATCAGTTGCTCGCTGAAGCATATAGCCTTGGCCAGGAGCCAATGTTTCCAATGAACCAATCCATTCATAGCCATCATAGACTGCAAATGAAGACTGACTCTTCAATAAATCACCATCCACAGGTTGCATTCCTGCAAAAGCATCTGCCACAGAAATCAATGAAGTTCCATTATAGGCAATCCAATTCCAACCACCTTCAACAGTAATCTGTTTCTGGGCTTTGTCTAGACGCTTACCCAACAAGTGGAATGGTTTGGCTTCATTCATCTGAACCATATAAAGGCTCTTGTTGTCAATTGCATGAAGAGAACCATACCATAGACTGTCATCAGTCTTTGCAAAACCATTCTGGGCTTTTACGATACTTACTCCATCGGCAACAGAAGAGAACATATTGCCTACTTCCATATCATCAGGAGCTACATAGAATGACATCCAGTTCCAACCACTGTTCAAGGTCTGAGACTGTTCGAGTACATCCACAGCCTCCAAGCGAAGTGGGTTGTTGAGCTTTCCTATCAAACCATTTGACTTCCAAACGCCAGGTTCACTTGTCTGCAAAGCAGGGTAAGTAATACCAGTACTTGCATCGTATGCCTTGAATGTAAGCGTCTTGCCTGCATCCTGGGCATCGCCATAGACATTGAACATCACAAAGTACTCATCATAACGACTGTTGTACTTAGGCTGAGCCACACCACGACACTCGTCATCTATGAAGACTGCCACGACATCGTCAGCATCCGTTGAAGCAACACCGAGTATCGTCAGTGTAGAGATGATATTCATCGAGTTCTCATACTTAGTAGCATCTACACTCCATGATGGATTCTCGCCATTGACGGTAACATGGATGGTCAGCGCAGATTCCATGCCATCGCTACCAACTAGATAAACGGTTTCCTCATACTTGCCAACAGGAGTTGACTTAGCAATTGTAAAGAGTATATCTGTCTCAGCGAGAGCATCAGAAGTACCATTGTCTATGTCTGCTTTCAACCAAGAAGGCATTCCGTCGAGTGTCCACATCTGTTGCTTGCCACCCTTGTTGACGATCGTCGCCGTAAAGGTAGCCTCTTCATTGGCATTCTTAGAAGCCTTGACACTAGTATTCTTCCATTCCAACTGGTTCTGGTTGACATAAGCCGACCAACAAACTGCGTCCGAAAGGTTGCCGTTCATGTCTTTCACATCTTGAACGGTAAAGTTCAGGGTACAACCTTCTATGCGAGAAGCATAATCATCACGTACATTGATGACAATCTTGTTATCACTTGCCACAAAGTCGAATGGCACATTCTCCTCCGC
This sequence comes from Segatella copri, assembly GCA_021635485.1. GTDB lineage: Bacteria > Bacteroidota > Bacteroidia > Bacteroidales > Bacteroidaceae > Prevotella > Prevotella copri_P. The sequence continues at coordinate 5,067 of JAJWOH010000046.1, forward strand.
TGGCTTCGTGCGCAAAGCAGGAGCTTCATCTACATAAACCATTTCCTCGCCACAAACAGCCATTCGCTTATCATCAGAAGTATCTGTCAAATCTGCGGCATTGCCTACTGTGACGATTTGATTACCAGCATCAAGCGTCTTCTTCTCAAACGGATAGTAAGCCACAAGACCCGGTTCTGTTCCTGTAAGGCGCAACTTACGATGGTTCTTCAAGAAGTCGGCATTGAGCATAGCATTCCAAAGTCGCACTTCATCAATCTGCGCTGTCAATGGACGATCATATACATACTCATTCTCCGATTCAAGAGTACGGCGTGTACCTATCAAGAGAGAATCAGCAGCAGGCGTTGCGATGTTAGAAGCACTTGTTGCCATGGTTCGCTCACCATCCACATAGACGGCGGCATTACCATTGCGAAGCACGTTAAGTGCTACATGATGCCAAACATTGTCTTGCAAAGACTTCTTGCTTGCCGTGTAGGTATTGATGTCGTCGGTCTTGCCAGCTTTGTCTCCAGAAGAGAGTTGAAGAATACCATTGGCATCCATCCAGAGTCCTACCCTTCCTGCTTGCAACAACTGGCTTTCACCTTTCTGCTTGTCAGCACGCATCCAGAGTTCCACAGCGTAACTGTCATCCTCCAAAGGAGAACAATGTCCGATAGACATCGCCAAGTGGTTCTTTCCATCGAGAGCCACAGCCTTGTTGACATTGTTGATATACCAGCTTTCCGCAGTCATCTTCATGTGGCGGTTGCGAGCATAATCGGTAATTACAGTGCCCTCACCCTCGTTCATCTTCCAGTAACCTATCAAGTGGCGAGTAGAAGGAACCTTGGTCTTAGAGCGATTCAACAAGGCAGATGTCATATCATGCGCCTCATCCCAAAGAGTCAACTCATGGATAGCACCCATCATGTTCTTGCCAACAGCCAGCATACCATTACCTGCATATTTTACGACATCCAGATTCTTAAAGAGTTCTATCTCGTTGGCATCCTCAGCCACGTTAGCACTCAACAAGCCACCATTGTTCTGAGCTTGATAGTTCAAGGTCAAGAACACCCACTTGTTCTGTGGAATCGCATTCACTGAAGTGTAGGTCTCGTTAGCCACGGTCACTGCAAGTTTGCTATCTTCCGTTACACCAAGACTAAACTTGGACGAAGCATTGCCATGACTAAGGATTGTGCCCTTGCCCTTTGCGTTCATCCACATATCCATGCTGAAGCTCTTGCCTGAGAGATTGATGTCTGTCTCAGTAGAGGCTGTGACCTCTGCATCTGTCATGTTGAGAGCCGTCTCATGTTCCACCTCTTGCTCATTGAGCACACCAGTGACTCGGAAGTTGGCTGTCTCAGTAAGCTCACCCTTCACGATGTCTTCATTAAAGGTGATACTGATGTCATCAGCCGCAGTGAGTATTCCATTGGTAGGAGTTGGCTGTCCAAGTGGTCTCGGCTTCTCCATATCCTTAGTGATGGCTATCTCATTACTGCTCTTGTAAACCTCATCGTTGCCATAACTGCAAACCGACAATACACGGAAGACGTAATCACCATCAGGCAGGGAAGCGACATTGATAGGACAAGTCACATTGGCATCATCTGGCAAGACTTCTTGATATGATGACAAATGACCGTCATCAGCGAGCACATATTCACGATAGGTAGTCCAGTCTGTAGCACCTAGTGCCTTGTACTGTACTCGGAATGCCTTGAGGTTCTTGTAATTTCTGTCAAAGTTGTTGAACGTTAGGTTCAACTCCTTCTTCACATTTGGCATATTGGTTGTATTCATCACCGCCTGTCCCAAGTTCATCTTCACATCTGTAGAAGACGGAACGTAATGAACCGAAACGAATACAGTATCAGCAATGACATCCCATGTGCTGGTTGGGTCAAACTGAGTTTGGGAAGCCAATACGATGCCGATGTCCTCATAATCGAGCACACCTTGGTCGGTCTGCGAAATCTGCAAAGCCTTTGTTACTTCTGTACCTGCAGGTATCTTGATCAAACGACCATCCGTAAGTGGCATTCCATCAATAGAGACCTTGGCGCCCTTGTTGTTCGACTCGTCGATAAGCAGCAACTTGTAATAGACATCCTCGTCTATCTGTGACTCATTGGTGAGTTGCAAGGTAAAGTTGGCAGGAGTACCTGTTGGCACATTGCTCAAACTTGCCGTGCGATTGTTGTTGACACGAATCTTAGGCACCTCAATCTGCATGGTAGCCTCCATGATGGTAGTTCCAGGCGAATAATACTTTGTCTTCACCTCACCCTCGTAAGGGTTGCTGGTCTGTCCACCACGAGTATAGAAGACTGGACCATGAGAGAAAATCGGCGTACCACTCTTTCTTTTTCCATCAAAAACATCCACAGAGATGGCATCATCATCGCCTTCCTCTGCCAAGGTATAGCTGATTTCTGCGGAATGAGACTCCGATGTTTCATTTATATTGTGAGTACCACCTCCAGTAGTTGTCTCCAAAGTACAATCCACACCTGTTGTATTCACTCTTAAACCAAAAGCATTGGATAACTTTGCCAAGCCCATCACCGTAATATCGTATGTATGTGTGGAAGTGGTATCAACAGCCGTAGTCACTGTTACAGAAGAACCTGCATCGAAAGAATAGTTCTGCACAGAAGCCTGCGTATCTTTTATTGCCATTACTTTCTGTTCCTCATTAGTTGCCAACGCTTTCTTCCAATTTGCGATCTGTAGATTGTACCAAGCAATAGTATCACTATAACACTTGGTATTGTCTTTTGGCCATACAATGGTATAGGATGGACCGACAAAAAGGTTTTCATTCTCGGAAACTTTGTTACTTGCCACAGCTTGCTCTCCCCACACCTCTTTATCACTATTGCTACTACCGAACCTCTCATCTTCCTCGCTCAACGTGGTCAGATAAACAGGGCTTTCCGTATTATTCGTAGGACTACCTATCTCATTTACTTTGGTCAAGAATGAATTGCGTACGCTCTCCAAGTTAGGAAGAAGCACATTTTCTATATAGTTGGCAGTATAGTTGAATGCCGTTTTGAAATCCAAACTTGTAGAAATCATGTCCTTCAAGTTCAATTCAAACTCATTGTTATTCGCACGACGAATACCAACGTTTCTCACTGCTCCATACAAAATATTGGTAGCAGTTCCTATAAAAACATCACCTATCGGACCAACAAACTCAGGAGCTGATGATGTAGATATGGTTTTAGTATTGGTTACCGTTCGCACCCATGTATCAGAACTTTCTCCCTCAGTCGTTGCGGTAATACCCACACCTAAGTCATCTAAGGTTTCAAAATCAGAAGCGACCTGGAAGAATGGAGAACCTGTGAGTGTTTCTATTTTCACACCCAAATGCGTGGTAGTCATCGCAGTATTCTCAGAAGACCATGCTCTACCCTTCAACTTACTGGTAGTAGTCACACTACCCGTAGTCCAAGCAGCAAATGAGTTGGTTCCTGGAGGGTCACGCAAAATCATATCCACGATGTCTGGCCCTGCTGTCACAAAGTTATTGCCTGTAGGTAGCGAGCCAAGCACAATACCTTCCAATCCTTTATTCCATGCATACGAACGTCCTTCTATGTCATAATTAATGGAAAGAGTACGTGTATAAGGTTCTGTGATATTTGGCAAGCCAGCCTTCCACTTGTAGGTTGCCTTTCCGTCATCATCGAGTTGGAGTTGATTCTCTTCCAACTCAAGCAGGTCACCATATTTATAGGTACTCATGTCCTTGGCACATACCTTCTGGTCTGCCGACATGGCATTGCTGATTGTTACTATATTACCAGCCAATGGCACACGGCTTGTCACGACATTATCCTTGTCATCTTGATTGACATACTCCTCAAAGCCTTCAAACTCGAAAGTATAGTTGTCACCAGAGACAAACACAGGATAACCATAAGTGTATTTAACGCCATCAGTTTCGGAAGCGGTGTAAATCTTGACATCTGCCTCACCGTCCATATCCTCTACATGATAGTTGTCGATACCGAACGCACCAGCCTCAGCACCTTTCTGCTTCACTGCAAACGACGGTGTGCTATGATAGGTTTGCCTAAGGGCTGTATTATAAGTATACAGTTCGTAATCCACACCATTTTCGGCATAGAGAGTATCCGTATTCTCTCGCAGTGCATTGCTCAAATCGAGTGTGACAGAACTACCAACATTTTGATTGGTGCTCTTCACCTTGACACTCTGCACAGTATAAATCAGCGGAGGAAGCAATGCTGAGAACTCACCAGTCTGCTCATCAGTCAGGATGAAAATACTCTTGCTATAGTCGGCATCATCCTCCTTGGCTCCACGCCATGATTTGCTGCTTATCTTGCTTGTTGCAGATGCACAGGTTACATTGTCTGTATTGGTCTCATAAGAGTAAGAGGTCTCGTTCTTTACTTTCACGACATTGAGACGACGTTTGGTATCTTGTGCCTGAAGAATAATCTCTGCCATACCAATATTGTTCGTGCTTTGCCCGAATCCCAAAGGCTTGTCGCCCTCGATGCTACCGCCTACCACACGACCTGTGAAGTTGACAAGTGTAGCATCCAAGAATTCCAAGTTGCTGATACTCTTGTCAAAGGTCATCTTGGTACCCACACCATTAGGGTCTTCAGGATAACGTCCATTGCTTATAAACTCATGTCCGTCCTTCTTCACTTGGATGAAGTGTTCACCGATAGGTACGCTGAGCGTAAACTTACCTTCTTCGTCGGTAGTCACTGCCTCGCCATCCTTGCTGCATATCGTTCCATCCACATAGAAGTTACAACCCTCCACAGGATAGTCTGTTCCGTCATAATATACGACACCTGTAACAGGGAATGAAGACACATCGCTGAAATCGACAGCACTATGAGTCAACGACGATGCGCTGACATAGCGAGTGGAATAACTTGGCGAGAACTCATGGATGCCCATCGTTGGGATGATGGTGTAGTTGGTACCATCGCCAGAGAAAGGCACACCACGGAGCACGAAGTTTCCTTGCTCGTCGGTCACGGCAAAGAGACTCAATTGCTCCTCTGTAGGAATGACCGTAGAAGTGGTCTGTCCGCTGAGACTGCCATGATGACCATTTGCTACACCGCTTGTCTTGGAATAGTCGTAGGCTGTGGATTGCCCAGCAAAGCCTTCGTCGATAGGCCAATAGAGGAAGAGACCACTCTCCGTACCAGCGAGGGTATGGTTGTAGTTGCTCTTGATTTCGGTAGTTGAAAGAGCCTTGCCACTGAATATACGCAACTCGTCGATGTAGCCCGTGAAGATGTTGGCTGCATCTGAGGTATAGGATCCACCAAACCTCAAGCCTTGGGCTTGCTCGGTGTTCCAACTAAACGACAACTTGCCCAAATCCTTGGTTTGCACATTGCCATCTTTATCCACTGTCGTCATTACGGCTGTACCTGTCTCATCCTTGGTCAAGGTGAGAGAGGTGTAATTAGAAGCAGCAAGGGCTGCATCCATCGTCATCTCGGTCTCGCCATTCTTCAAAATAAGCGAGTACTTATTGGTGACTGCATCCCATGTGCCCAATCGCAACTGCAAGGTGCCCGCGAGGTCGAAGAGCACTGGGTGTGCATTCTCCAACTGGTCGGCATCTGGAGACACATACATCTGAACGCTGAATGGCTTCTCGCCAAAACGCTTCTTCAAGTCGCTTTCCGTCAAGTCGAGACTGATACCGTCCTGCGAGTTGACCGTGCGAAGTGCATAGAATTGACGGAGGTTGTCCTCAGAATCGTTGTTCTGCTTCAAGCGCACGGTGGCATTTGGCACTGCCACTCCTGTACCATAGGATATTCTACCAGAGATGACACCTGTGGCACGACAGAATCCGTCGTCGGTCTTTGTATTGTCTATCGTTGTCTTGACAACCTCTCCATTGTCATCCGCACCGATTCCTTCGGCAGAAGATGTCACCCGATAGTCATAGAACTGACCTGGCAAGGCTGTGTTGTCCTCAAAATAATATTGGTCGGAGGTACCCGATGTCCTGTAAATGACAGCCCAGTCCTCAGAGCCTTTCAGCCTACGTTCCACGATATATTTCGTGGCAGTAGTACCCACTTGCTTGGCTGTCCAACTAATCTTCACCAGTCCGCTATACTCACCCTTCGTGGTGGAAAGCGAAGAAACCTCGGAGTTGTCTCCAAGGAAAACCATCTTGGAGACGTTCGACTCAAACAGCTTGTTCTCCAACATGCTCAGCCGCACCTTATATTGATAGGTGGAACTTGCGCTGAACTCCGACGCATCCGTATAAGAGAAGTTCTGTTGGTTCTTGTTCGTTACCTGTATCGTCGCAATTGGGTCGTTGCCCCAAGTTCCGTTAGAAGCACGATAAATGGCAAAATTATACGACTCGTTGCCCAAGAAGGCATTCGTCTTCCATTTGATGGTAAAGTTTTTTTTTCCTTCATTCTTTACCACGTCCTCGATTGTTATAGGGAAATTACGAGCGACAGTTATTGTGTCGGATGTTGTCAATTCCTGAGGTTGCTCCAATGCAGGAGCATTCTTTGGAACAAACGTCACCTCATACCTATATTTCTTGTCATATTCAGGTACTTCCGTATCTGTATATTTACATATAGAGTAGTCTATGTCTTTCGCTATACGTACTTTGTCCTCTGAATTATCATCGAGATAGCGATAGACACTCCATGTACCATTTGTACTATTGCTATTCTCATCGCCATTATTTACCTCCCATACCAAAGTTGTTTTCTTCTTCCACATATCAGCAGAAATCTTTAGATTCTGAGGCTTGACAAAACCAGCAATCTTGACATGGCGAAACTGATAAATCGTGACATTATCTTCATTATCAGGTGACTTGGTCGTGCGATGGAATTCAACAGGCAACCATGTGGTATTATAATGATTCGAAGGAGTATAAGCACAACTAAAGGTCGTCGTCTCAGAAGCCCCTGCCTTATAACTATTGTTGTTGGTGAGATCGTCCGGCTTGACATAAATGCTGCCATACGCATTCTTCATGTCTTTCTCCGTGATGTAAGTATCAGGCAAACTCAGTGTTCCAACAGAGCCATCCCAAGACTTAGAGCCATCTTGCGTCCACAAAGGTCCCGTCACAAGGTCGAACTTATCCCATGCCGTCATTTTCGTAGCAGGTGGCACACTTTGAGAAAGGTCACTGATTCCATTGAACTTCCAAGTTCTTTCCATCAGTTCAGCATTAGTCGCCCCCTTGTCTCTGTTTCTCCACCAGCCTTTAATGGTTACAGTATGACTTGTGGAACATGAGATTTTATCCATCCAGACATTTACTCTGACAAAGCGCAAATCGCCTGTGCGAAATGGATCCCAAAACTTTACTCTATAGCGAGTTCCGTTTACGGTGGCAGCATAACCATTTACATTCCATTTTCCATTAGAATTCTCACCAGAAGTCCACCAGCCATTGACGCTAGCACAAATCTCTTCAACCTTACCATCTTTGCCATCGTTGCCTTTGTCAGATCCATAATTCCAACTACCATAAGGCAAAAAATAATTATCAGAGCAGATGTAATTTCCATCTACATAAATGGCAACACCACGATGTTCTCCATCGCCGCCGTTGTTCCAATTTCCGTTTGCATTCAGGAAAAAAGAGTCGCCACTATTCTCGTCATAAAACAGAACATTGAATGCGAGATACGGTTCAGTTGGGGTCGGATGATGAATATTCTCGGTATTAACACCCCAATATTGCGTGAAACACCTGTTCGCCTTGGCACCATGCACCACTCCCATGAGCATGCACAGCAGCAAAGCAAAGAATTTGAATAAGAATCTTTTCTTCATAAGAAATTAATGTTAAAGGATTATTTATATGTTTACTAATTAACAATGCATTTACTTACTAACAATGTACGCTTTTACCAAGAACTAAAATTCGAGACAAAAGGTTTCGCCTGCAAATTTATGTAATATTCTTCAAACATTTTTAAAATGCTCTTCCCATATTTTCACGAGATTCCTACATTTTCACAAGAATACCGCATAAAAAAAGGACTTAACTAAATTTAACTACTACACTAAGCATAAACCCGAAACTATAGAGCTTAAAGAAAATGGATAAACCAAACTTCCGAAAAGCGAATCATCACCTTTAATATATAATATAACCTAAAAAATATGAGTATTTTTCCACTATCTCTTTTCTTTTTATTATCTTTGCAGAGTTATTTTCGAAATATAATACATTAAAGTTTAAACAATAATGAAACAGTACAGATTAGTGGACAATATCTTCGGATGGGTCGCATTCATCATTGCGGCGTTCACTTATTGTTCCACAATTGAACCGACAGCCAGTTTCTGGGACTGTCCTGAGTTTATTACGACTGCTTACAAGCAGGAGATCGGTCACCCACCTGGGGCACCATTCTTCATGCTTTTAGGCAATTTCTTCACACATTTCGCCAGCGACACTACCCAGGTAGCCAAGATGGTAAATACGATGAGCGCCCTGCTGAGCGCCGTCTGTATCATGTTCCTCTTCTGGACCATCACCCACCTGGCTCGCCGACTCGTCATCAGCGACTGGAAAGAACTGACTACCAGTAAGCTGATTGCCATCGAGGCATCCGGTATGGTGGGCGCACTCATCTACACCTTCAGCGATACCTTCTGGTTCTCAGCTGTCGAGGGTGAGGTTTATGCGTTCTCTTCTGCCTTTACCGCTGTGGTATTCTGGCTCATTCTGAAGTGGGAAGACCATGCTGACGAGCCTCATAGCGACCGTTGGCTTGTGCTCATCGCCTATATGACCGGTTTGAGTATCGGTGTCCACCTGCTCAACCTGCTCTGTATCCCAGCCATCGTATTGGTTTATTACTACAAGAAGGTGCCACATGCCAACCTCAAGGGCTCGCTCCTGGCGCTGTTCCTTTCATTCCTCGTAGTAGTAGCCGTACTGTATGGTGTGGTTCCAGGTATCATCACCGTAGGCGGCTGGTTCGAGCTGTTCTTTGTCAACACCCTCGGCTGTCCGTTCAATACCGGTGAAATCGTATACATCATCTGTCTTGTAGCCTCTGTTATCTGGGGCATCTACGAGACCTGTAATGCATCAGAGAAGAACGAGAAGAAGCAGAACATCGCCTTCGTTCTCGGTTTCGGCATGCTCGGCATCCCATTCTACGGATATGGCTGGACAGCTGCCATTACCGGTATCATCGTGCTGGTTATCCTATGGTTCGTACTCGGCTACAAGCGCAAGCAGGAAGTAGTAACAGGCGTTGACGAATCTACAGGCATCGCCAAGAAGAAGATGCAGCTCCTGCCGCTCATCTCAGCACGCGTCAAGAACACAGCCTTGCTCTGCATGCTGATGCTGATGATTGGTTATTCCAGCTACGCACTCATCGTGATCCGTTCTTCTGCCAACCCTCCTATGGACCAGAACTCTCCTGAGGACATCTTTACCCTGGGAAGTTATCTGAGCCGCGACCAGTATGGCGACCGCCCTCTGTTCTATGGCCAGGCTTATACATCACAGGTAGCCCTCGAAGTAGACGGCAACATGTGCAAGCCTGTCATGAAGGAAGGTGCACCGGTTTACCAGCGCAAGGAGAAAGCTTCGGCTGATGAGAAGGACTCTTACTTCGTAGTAAGTCACAAGAATAAGTATATCTATGCCCAGAACATGCTCTTCCCTCGTATGTACAGTTCGGCTCATGCCCAGGCATACGAAGACTGGATGGGCGGTGTAGAAGGCACAGAGATTCCTTACGACCGCTGCGGAGAGAGTATGATGGTGAAGATGCCGTCACAGTTTGACAACATCCGCTTCTTCCTCTCTTACCAGTGCAACTTCATGTACTGGCGCTACTTCATGTGGAACTTTGCCGGCCGTCAGAACGACATCCAGGGCAATGGTGAGCCAGAGCACGGAAACTGGATTACCGGTTTCTCATTCATCGATGATTCACTCTATGGCGACCAGAGCAAATTGCCAGACGACCTGAAGGAGAACAAGGGCCACAATGTATTCTACTGCATGCCGCTGATTCTCGGTCTCATCGGACTTTTCTGGCAGGCTTGGTATACCCGCAAGAAGAAGGTAATGAAAAACGGCAAGGAAGAGGAAGTACTCCTCCCTATCGGTATCCAGCAGTTCTGGATTGTATTCTTCCTGTTCTTCATGACAGGTCTTGCCATCGTCATCTACCTGAATCAGACTCCTATGCAGCCACGTGAGCGTGACTATGCTTATGCCGGTTCATTCTATGCATACGCTATCTGGTGCGGTCTCGGCGTACTAGCCATCATCGACATCCTGAAGCGCAAGATGAAGCTCAGCGGTACTGCCGTAACAGCCATCGTAGCTGTACTAACTCTGCTCGTACCAATCCAGATGGCTTCACAGACTTGGGATGATCACGACCGCTCAAACCGTTACACCTGCCGTGACTTCGGTCAGAACTACCTGATGTCACTCCAGGAGAATGGCAACCCAATCATCTTTACCAATGGTGATAATGATACCTTCCCACTCTGGTACAACCAGGAGGTAGAAGGCGTTGGAACAGATGCCCGCGTATGTAACCTGAGCTACCTGCAGACCGACTGGTATATCGACCAGATGATGCGTCCTGCATACAACTCACCATCTGTGCCTATCACCTGGCCACGTCTCGACTTCTGTTCAGGTACCAACGAATATGTATCTGTTGAGCCTGAAGCAAAGAAGCAGATTCTCGACTTCTACAAGCAGGATCCAGAGAATGCCAAGAAGCAGTTTGGTGCCGAACCGTTCGAGCTCAAGAACATCCTGAAGAATTGGGTACGCAGCAAGAACCCTGACATGCACTTCATCCCTACAGATACCCTCTATGTCACCATCGACAAGGAGGCTGTAAAGAAGAGCGGTATGATGATGGCTACGGATTCTATCCCTGACAAGATGGTTATCTCTCTGACAGGTAAGAATGCACTCTATAAGGGTGATCTGATGATGCTCGAGATGTTGGCACAATGCAACTGGACCCGTCCTCTCTACGTAGCACTCACCGTAAGCGAAGAGAACTATATGAACCTCGGTGACAACTTCGTACAGGAGGGACTTGTGAACCGTATCACTCCGTTCACCACCAACAAGCCAGGTGCCAAGAACTTCGATACAGAGAAGGCTTATCACAACATCATGACCCGATTCAAGTTCGGCAACCTGAAGCAGAAGGGACTCTACATCGATGAGACAACCATGCGTATGTGTTATACCCACCGTCGCCTGCTTGGTCAGACTGCTCTCCAACTCATCGCTGAAGGCAAGAAGCAGAAGGCTATCAACATCTTGAAGAAGGCTGATGTAGAGATTCCTACATACAACGTACCACTCGACTACTTGAATGGTGGCATAGATATGGCTCGCGGCTGGCTGATGACCGGTCAGAAAGCCAAGGGTAAGGAATACGTAGAGGCTATATGGAAGAACGCTTCACAATACCTCAACTACTATCTCTCGCTGCCAAACAACCTTTTCCTCCAGGCAGAGCACGACTGCATCCGTCAGATTATGATCATGCAGAGCATCTGCGAGGCTGCCGGAATGGTGAGTCCACAGTTGGAGCAGAAGTATGAGAAGCAGCTCAACAACCTCTACCGTCTCTATCATGGCAGAGGTGGCAGAATGCCGGAAGGCAATCAGTAAAAAATAGAAAAAAGTTTGGTGTCGCGAAACACGACACCAAACTTTTCATTATTCATATAAACCTGTTTTATCCATGTTCATAGAGCAACCAGCCAAATGGCTCAGATGGTTATATCCAAAGGCCATCTGGAGAATGGACAAGAAAGACCATTCTGTCTATCTTACATTTGATGACGGTCCGATTCCTGAGTCAACTCCATTCATCTTAGAGACCCTGAGAAAGTACAATATCAAGGCTACTTTCTTTATGGTAGGCGAGAATGTATTGCGCCATCATGACCTCTACAATCAGATTGTGGCAGAGGGTCATCAGGTAGGCAACCATACATTCAACCATATCGGTGCCTTCAAGCACCGTGTCATCTCCTACGTGCTCAACACCAATAAGGCGAACGATATCATCCATGCCCATCTCTTCCGTCCACCTCACGGCTGGATGCGACCAAGTGAGTATTGGTGGCTGCACCGCACTTACAAGGTCATCATGTGGGACGTGGTGACGCGCGACTATTCCAAATGGATGACGGCAGAAGATGTGGTGAACAATGTGAAGCGATATGCCCGCAATGGCAGCATCATCACCTTCCACGACTCCCTAAAGAGCATTGAAAAGCTGAAGACAGCGCTCCCTCAGGCCATAGAATGGCTCATGGAACAGGGTTATGAATTTAAGACTTTTGAATAAGAAGCTGTTATTCCCAAACAGGAACAGCCCAATAAACACAGACAAGAAATGAGCAAAAGAATCAACAGTTATCAGGCGGTAGCTGCATTTGTTAGAGGTTTCTTCGAAGCTTACGCACGTGGCATCATCGATGCTACCATCGAAGGCAATGACTTCAGCAAGAAGAACGACCCGAAACAGATCAAGCAGATGATGCTGGAGCACTACGGCGAGGTAAACCAATACTTCTTCGACATCATGTTCTCCACCCTCGTACGCCTCAACTACAAGACTGCCGAGGAAGCCAACGAGCGCATGAAGAAGAATTTCGACAGCATGAAACAGGCTGACCCGACCTTTGAGCCAACCATGCTCGACTACTTGCGCATAGCCTGCAAATCTAACCAGCTTTACAAGGCGATGGAATCAGAATACAAGCGTAACTTCACCTGGCTACTTCAAGGCAAGTTTACCACTCTTGAAGAGCATGTACGCGATTATACCCACGGCATTCTCATCAGTCTTGCTGATGAGCCGATGGCCATCCATCTTCTGGTGCGCATCATCGTGAAGGCATACGCCGCAGGCTTGAAGTGTGGCAGCAAGGAAGGCGAACAGCACCAGCTCCACATGCCTACCCTTCACGGCATGTTGCTGAACAATGTCAACATCCTGCTCAACGAGACTCCGCTCAAGAGCAGCACCGAAGATCCTGTTGCCCTCTTCAAGGAGGCATGCAAGAATGAAGAAGAAAACATCAACGTTCTTTTCAACACATTAAACGATGCGATGAAAGAACTGGCAGAAGAATAAGAGAAAAGCATCATTGATGACGAGCACAGCACCAGATTCGAGAACCTTATCTATCGTGCCCTGTCAAGTGGCTTGATTACAGAATCCAAGGCTGCCGATAATGTGGTTGTTGGTGCTTTTGCCTATTGGGAGAAATGTATTATGCAGGAGACGACGTAGCTTAAAATGAGCGATTTATGAGTGTTTTACTTCAATAGAGGTAATAATTTAGCAACGGTTCTAATTTCTGCAATGTGCATATATTTGCTTGTCAAACAACTCTTTTCGTTTGCAAAAATATAACAATTTATTAAATACACAATAAAATGTATGTTTTTTAACGATTGATATTGATAAGTGAAAATTCTGTGGATGAACATCTCGGTTAATAAATCCTGTGATATTCATCACACAGAATTTGGATATTGCATTTTTGAGGTTGATTTGAAAACCAATACTTTTCTAAAAACGATTAATCTCATCCTCAGCAGAACCGCTTCCGTTGTATTTATCTTTGAAACTATTGAAGTTGTAACTAATGGAAGCTATGATGCAGCGATTGAAGTTATTCACCTTTCTGTTCTGCACCACAAAATTAACCCTCTTTACATCGTTCAACTTCGAGCTATCAAACAAGTCCTCTGCTTTCAATGTTATCGTCAATTTCTTTTTAAGTAACTGTTTCTGTACCATCATATTGAATGACGAATAACCGTTTTGCTCGTAGATGCCATGATGTCCCTTAATGTTCCAAAAGAAATCACATCGAAAAAGCCAATCGCTCCTTAGTTCCACTACATTTTGGAAAGCGAAGAGACCGTATGGATGATTGTAGTCTAATTGCTCTCCATTATATGATAGCGTGAAATAAGGTTTATAGACACCCACCGTCAAAGTAGGTCGCCAACAACCAAAAACAGGTGAAACAACACATTGCGCTCCTAGTTGCTGGAAATCCTTGGCGTTGGTTGACATCCAAGTTACCGTTCCAGGCTTGCCGGATACGGCAACGACAGTCGGATGGATGTAATCCTTGATATACTGATAATCCAACTTGAAGTCGAATATGCTATAATTCACACTAAGTTCTGTATCATAAACGTATTGCGGTTTCAGATAAATGTTGCCTTGCTCGTAATGGTATTGATTGTTGTAGCTCACACTGTTGTTCAACTGACGAAACGAAGGACGGTTGACCCTGCTACTGAAATCAAGATTCATCCCCACTCTCCCAAACATAGTGGAAAGAGAAAGGGATGGAAGTAAGTCCGAATAATTGGTCTTGTTCTTTACTTCTCCTTGGTCTGTGTTGATGGCATGAATATACTCATAGCGAAGCCCGATGCTTCCTTTCCATTTGGAGGCAGACAAACGATAAGTGGCAAATCCTGCATACTTGGTTTCCTTATTCTTGAATTGGTCATCGGCTATCTTCCCTTCTTCGTTTACAGACATACCCCATGAACTGATTTTACTGAAATCCATTCCGAAATCAAGCCCATTATTCTTATTCATGTTCCAAGCAAACACCCCTTTGAGTGCAGTCGCACGATTTCGCTGGTCGTTTTGCATATGCGTGATTTCTGAGACAGCATCTATTCTACTTGTCTCGCTCACTTGTTGCTTATGTTTCAGTTGAGCATAAACATAGTCGGCATCCAAGTTGAGCTGTAGGTTGTCTGTTAGTTTGCCGATATAATACAGATTGACATTGTGAAACCTTTCCTTTTCAGATTCTTCAGTCTTGTTGTCTGTAGATGTCAGCAGTTCATCATTCTTGTACGTCTGCATATAATCGAAAGGAGAGTCGAGCATCTTGTAGTTGGAGATGCTTCCCAAATATCTTCCGCCGATAGTGTGATTCTTGTTTATGGCATAATTCATACCAACATTATAGTCATGAGAGTGAGAGCGGTCGGAATATTCAGAAGCAGAAATCTCATGGAATGTATCTTGCTCGTAATTGAACTGGTTAACATCATATCTGATGTCACTTCTCGTATTGTCATATTGATATGCGAGGAATACATCCAAAGCTCCCTTGTGGATGTTGAGGTTGACCTCCTCGTTGTTAGACAAATTCTTATGTTTGGAGATTTCCGCACACACAATACCAGAAAGTCCATCCAAGGAATGGTGTACGGTAGTGATGTTTATGACACTCCTTGTTTCTGCATCGTATTCTGCCCCAGGGTTTGTTATGAGCTGTACAGACTTCACGTTGGTAGAAGAAAGGAGTGACAACCCTGAAGTATTAGTCTGCTTTCTTCCATCTATATAGATGACAGGCTCACCCTTACCAAACACCTCATACTTTCCATTTGTATAGAGCATCCCAGGAATATATTTGATAACATCTGTTGCCTTGCCAATATTTTTCAAATTGGAATTTTGAACGTCAAGCGTAAGTTTACCGTTTTCTCTTGATATGTATTTGCGATGCCCTTTAATCACAACTTTTTGCAGATTAATTGTTGCATCCTCCAAGGTTATGGCACCAACCTCACCGATACGATATGCATTACAATAAGTTTTGTAGCCCACACAACTCACTTTTACAATCGCCTTTTTCACCTCGCAAGGAATTACGAACTGACCATTCTCATTTGTAACACCACCCGTGATTAAACTGGAATCACTAACATTGAGCAAAGCGACATTGGCGAAATCGACAGGTTGATGATGAGTGTCTACAATGCGTCCCATCATTCTGTTAGAAGCCTTTTGGATACATTCAACGATAATAATATTATCTACTTGTTTCATCTTGATAGGGTAAAAACCAATCAAGTTCATGATGGCATCTGGAACACTTTCATTTTTGATGTTCTTTGTCACCTTGAAATCCTCCAACTCGTCATACACAAAGTTGATGACATACTTATCCTGTCGAGCATTCAAATCCTTCAATGCCGCAGAGAATGACACATTATTATATTGTCGAGTGATACGTTGGGCAAAAACGCCCATACTTATCACCGAAAGCAAAATCAAACTTATCAGATATTTACTCATAGCCTATTCTCTGTTTTATAGTCCATATACTGTATATACAGTTGAGGGAATCAAAAAACTAAGCAAAACAATAACTTTTTTCAAAATTTACAGAAAAAACATTCAACGACTCCTTGTCTTCCACAAAGCCATAGGATGAAATTTGATTCTATTGACCATCTCTTTATCCTCGAACAGCAATTCTGGAATATACGTCTTGTCATTGAATTCCCGGACATATTCTTTCTCTGATTCTGTCAGAACCAATAGCTTTGAGAGAAAGTCTTTCACTTCTGTCTTGGCTTTTTCAAAGTCAAAATGCTCACTGCGCCTAAGCACAGGCAAGAGTTGCGAACGAATCTGCGGAAAACGGATCTTGTCTATCTGCGGAAAGTCTATATATTCCGTAGGCGTAGCGTTGTCTTTTCTGCTTGAGCCAACAGTCAGATAAAAGACGGTCGCTTTTCTCAGCAACGTTTTCTCTTCATCGCTCACGAATAGCTGATGCTTCACCATGTTATAGACATCATAAATGTCACGTGCAGCACTTCTACCTATCAAGGCGTTTATCTTGGTGGCAAACAATTCGACTGGTGAAAGAGAACGTACCTTCACATCGCTCAGAAACGGAATGGACACATGAGTCTCTATGGCAGGCAGGATATGGCAACGGTCGGAATAGTTGATTTCTATCTTGATGCCATCGTTGTTGCCAGCGGCATTGGTATAATGAAACACCCATGAGTCAAGCGTATGCGGTGTCTTGGAGCCAGGCGCAAGATGATAACCCTCCGACTCCATATAGCGTAGAATCTCGTTATTCACTTCTTGGCGAATGGAGAGCATGGATTCTCGGTCGCAATCCACCGTAAAGTCAAGGTCTATATCTACCGAGAGTCTTGGCAGTTGGAAAACGGTGAGATTGATGGCTGTGCCACCTTTCAGCACAAGAGATTTAGACAGCAAAGGACTGTCATGGAAATAGTTGAGTATCTCCACCAATCGCATCACCTTTTCGAGGTTGTCGCGAATAAAGCCTTGCTCCTTGGCGATGATGTCAAGAGCTTGTTTGTTATATGAGTTCATATTCTTCCTTTGATGTTAGTTCTTGCGGCACATACATGCGCCATTTATTTACAAATGTATCCGACTCTTCGTTGTTAGTCAACCACTTGACGCTTTTGGTTCCCTTGGCTCGGCACAGCTCCAAGAGGGATTCTGAGATGTTGGCTTGTTCCTTGATTCGCTCCAACAGATAGCCTGTCTTCTGGTACAGGAATGCCTTGTCGTACCTTGCGAGATAATCGATGAGCCTTTCCTCATTGAGCAAGACGATACCCTCCATGCAATGCAGCAATTCCTCAATACCACCAGCTCGGTCGATGCGGTCAAAGCAATCCAACAACGTACTCTCCACATCCGTTACTCGCACATAAGGGTTTCCCTTGGGTGTCATCATACCAACGATTTCTTTTGTTTGTCGGCAATAGGTATAATCCACATCGTCGAAAGAAAAGGAATTGAAGCGAGTCATGCTTTTCACAAAAACCTCATTGAAGGGTTGATGAGCCAATCCATGAAATTCCAATGCTGTGTGATAACTGATGCAAGCTGTAGGTGACAAGTGGCTTCCTATCTCATACTTGTCGCAAACAGGTAAGCCAGATGCAATATCCTTCATGCAATAGGTATTGCGCCGTATAGCCACAATCCACCCTTGTTGCTTGTACCGAGCGAGCAACGCCTCCACCGCCTTCACCTTGTCTTTCAGAGCCTCAGAAAGTTCATCCAAAGTGAATATCCGCAGCTTGTATAATATACTCAATAGTTCTGTCATTGTTTCTAATTTTGCGCAAATATATGAAATCTGATTTGTTTATGAGAAAAATCAGAAACTTTTTATGCTTTTTTATATGTTCTTTCCATCTTAATTGTCCGACTACGGAGGAACAAATCACCGACAGGCAAGTTCTTTTGGGAGTAACCCAAAAGGATGCCAACCGTAATCGGCGTTCTCCTTCGTGTGACAGAACAACACCGTGCCAATACCCATCCATACCTTCAGGCGAACCTCCTCGCTAGCATAATGGGTGAAAATCCAATTGGTAAAACGAACAAACTCGGAGAGCAACACTTCTCATCGACAGAAAGAAGTTTTTTTTCATCGTCCCCTTTTTTAAAAGATTTATTATTTATTTTTTTAATTTTTACTACAATGTGGTAAATTCCGATTTCCTATATCGCCGTTTTGTCGTAACTTTGCCGACACTTACCGATTGGTGAACAGCGGGGTGAACACTTGCCCCAAGCATTCACCTTTTCGGCTCAGGGGTGAACCCTAGTAAAAAGAACTTTGTATATACAGCGCATGCTAGAAATATAAGAGTCTCTATTATAATGGGTTATGGGGCATATTTAACACATTATTAACGCTAAAGGTTGGCATCGGGGTTCACCCTTCACCGACTTCAT
>JAJWOH010000204.1:0-3848 GCA_021635485.1 Segatella copri
CCTTGTCTGTGTAGGATGCTTGCGCCATAGCGGCTGTAGAGCCGATGGCGAGCAAAGAAGCTGCCATAAATAGTTTAACCTGTTTCATAATCTATATGCTTATTTTGTTTCACCTTTAATCTGCAGATTATAATACCTGCTTACAGCATTTGAATTAATTACGATACTTTTGACAAATTTCCCTTTTTCATATTCCTTTCCGTCGTAGATGACAACAATCTTGCCTTTTTGGTTAGGTAAGATTGGCTGTTTGCTAAACTCAGTCTTCACACAGCCACAATGCCCATGCACATCATGGAGTATTAATGGGGCTTTCCCTGTATTCGTAAAACTAAATACTGTTTTTCTTACCTTGGTATTATTAAAACATCCTAGGTCGCGAACAGGTTGCTCCACTTCAATTTGCGGTCGAAGAGAATCTGGTAACTGGTCGTATTGATATTCCTTTTCAATGTCTTGCACCTGTAATGCTACTTGGGATTTTTTATCATGACAACCGACAAGCAGAAAAGCCAAAGATAGGAAGAAAACATACGGTTTCATATCCTAATTAATCATCATAAGTAAGATTGATGGCGCATCTGCCATGATCCATATCCTCCTCGTGGCGATATAATTTGCCGTCACGCAAGTAGTAATAGGCAGGATCACCATTGTACTTGATAGTGGCATATGGTCGTTTATGATCTTCTCCATCGCTCCATGTTATTTGCTCTGTCTTTTCATTACCAGCAAACTGGATTGTACCTGTGTAATCCTCATTTAAAACGAACTGGTTGTTAAACTCGTCCTTGAAGGTTCCTGCAAACTTACCATTGTCATGTTTACTGCCGCCTCCACAAGCACTAAGGATGAGGGCTAATGACAAACAAAAGAGAGTGACAAATCTTTTTATATTCTTATTCATAATAACCAATATCTTTTATTTCATATAATTAAAGGGTGTCCATCTTCTATGGACGGACACCCTTATGTAGAGTTTGTAGCGTTACGCTATTTTTACTTAATTTACCTGATGATTGTCTTCTTTACAGGAACTGTAATCCAATCAGTGAGGATTGTACCCCATCCGTAGTTCACTTTCACCTTAACAAAGATGTTGAAGTCACCAGTCAATACAGTACCATTGTTCTTGTATGAAATGAAACCGTATGCTGAAGTAACCTGATTTGCACCAGTTCCAATTGTACCTGCAGCTACTGGCTCCAACTTGATTGTTGAAGGAACAGCCTGACGTCTGCCGTTGAGGTCACACTCTGCATGATCAGTGTCAGGCACGATGCTAAATGCACCATAGTACTGCCAGTAATTTGTATAAGTTGCAAAGGCACGATTACGCCAATCAGAAGGAGCGATAAGGTCTTCAAGTTTCAAGTATGTACCCTTCTCACCGAAGTCTACACCATCAATGAAGTTGTCCTTTGACTTCGCTGTAATCTGTACAGGACGTACAAACAATGCTTCGAAGTGATCCTTGCTATCGAATGTAACTTTTACTTCCTTGGCAGCAGCACCCTCGCAAACAGTAGCCTTAACAGAGTAGTATACCTTAAATTCGCCAGTATTCAACAACTCCTTAGCAATGTTAGAACTCTTATTCAAAGTTACTGTATTGTATGGAACTGCAGCACCAGCATTGCTGATAGTAGCAACAACTTCTGTTGTTCCACCAACTGTTGCTTTCAGGTCATTACCAGCAACAGCAAAGCTGACTGCAATGTTACCAACCTTTGTCACATTCTCAATATCCTTGCAGAATTGATAGGTGAAGGACTTAATATTTCTATCAAGTGCCAACTTACCCTCTACAGTTGTGAATGGAGAATTCAAGTCGTTAACGAATACACATTTAGTTGCATCTGTTGAACCAATTCCCTCTGGAGTAGCTACGTTGAACTTAGCATAAGTCTTACCCTCATTCCAGTATTCTGTGATAAAGTCAGCCTTTGAGATATCGTAGACCTTCTTAATGTCCTTAACATGAGCCTTTAATGTAATCTTAACCCAACGATTAGATGCAGCAGCAACCTTATAGAAGCACTCGTGAGTAACATCTTTATCTGCATTATCCCACATCTCGTCTGGAGTCATAGTCCACTCAATCAAATGAGTAGTTTCGCCTGCAGTAGTCTCCTTACGTTCCTTTACAGTACCAACCTGACCTGTAATGTTATTTGCATCGAAGTAGGTGTATGTATTGTGGAACTCGTCACGATCCATGCTCATCTCATTGTAGAGATTGAGATTAATTGCTTCAACTGTACTTACCAAAACAGAATTAGCTGTACAATCGAACTTAAAGTCTCCAATTCCGAAAGAAATTTCCTTATTCTCTACAGCCTTCTTTACAATGTTTACCTTGATGTAAGCATATTCAACTACCTTATTGTTGCTCTTGTTGTAAATCTGAGCACGTACAATAGGAGTACGACCTACAGCAGCAAACTTCTTGCTAGCTTCGGTAAATACCTTTGCAGAAAGGACACCATCCTTGAGATTTACGAATTCAGCCTGGTCAGTTTCATTAGAACCAATCTTGTAGTTCTGGACGATTTCATACTTGATACCAAAGTTTAGAGCGTCAAGGTCTGCTACAGAGCATTTAGTAGCACCAACCTCGTGAGCCTCAACATAGTTGTTCAAGTCGATGCTTCCATCATACTGCAACTCCAAATCGATGTCTGACTTATCTTTAGTACTCCAAACCGCTTTACTTGCAATACCAGCATCAGAATCAAGAGCATCAATACCCTTAGCCGCACGACGATAGTGGTAATCTACAGGAGTTGCTTCTGCAAACTTAGCCTTGTTGGCAAGACGAAGCTGCTTCATATCCTGCTTGTACATAGTTGCATAGTCTGAAGTTACCTTCTCATTATTACTCTTAGTTGCCTGAAGTGCAACAACTGAAATCTTTTCCTTTGTTGCTGGCAGGCCCTTCATATCAACCTTAACCTTTACGATACCATTCTCGCTGTCGAAAGAGTCATACGAAGCAACTGCATCGAAATCTTCAGATGCTGCAGTACGTGTTGTAGAAATATAATCAGCATTTGCCTTTACGACAAATTTAAGATTCTTCAACTGGTCTACAGAAACATTAGAAGGATTTACATGATAGTATGCATATGTCTGTGGATTAACAACATCCTTAGGATCGCCATTAGACACAGACTTCTCAGTACTTGAGTTCGCATTATTCAACTTCTGTGGCAGATAAGAGAATGAAGCCACACGGATTCCAGGAACACCATCTACATATACACGACCCAAATTATCCTTCTCGAATACCAAGCCGCGGAGGTTGTTGCTCAAGGAAATAACTACACCTTCTGCAGGAACATTTCCATTTTTGTCTGCTACATTAAAGAGTGTCAAGTTCTCACTATCCATAACGGCAGTAACACCTGTGCCCTTCCAAGAAATGTTGGTTTTTTCAAGAACGTTGCCATTAGCATCGCAAAGATCGAAGTTACCTGTTGTAGCATTTGGCTTATAGTAGTTACCTGTTGCACCAGTTGCACCAGTATCACCCTTTTCTGCAAGAGCTTTCATGGTGGTCTTTACATCATCTTTAACCCAATAGCCATCATCGCTAATAGACCAGGATGTACCATTAGTACCAGCAACACCATTAGTGCCATTTTTAACCAAATAACTTTGATCATTACTCAAAGTAATCTTTACACCATCCGAAACTGTCTCGACTTTTGTGATAACACTACCTGCAGTAATCTGAGATTGGATTTGATCAATAGTTTTGCTAAGTTCATCAATCTGACTCTGCAAACCGCTGATGTCATCGTCGTAATCTTTACAAGAAGTAAATGTGCTTACCGAGGCAATTG
>JAJWOH010000205.1:0-3748 GCA_021635485.1 Segatella copri
CTGGATGCTGACGGCAAGATGTCCATGACCAATCTCGTGTTCCCAAGCAAGCCTTACAACAAGGTTACTGTAAAGGGAAAGGGTAAGTACCAGGTTTACGACATCAAGTAACTTCATCTGTTAAGAACTGAATCTATAACACTATTGTTTCTTAGCGTGTTACTGATGTAACAATGCAACAAAAATGGTAGCCGATGAACGATATTTTATGATATATTATATCGTTTATCGCTACCTTTGCAGCAGCAAAATAGAAACAATAACGCTAACAATTATGAATAAATCATCAAAGTTATCAATCATCCCGGTGATGCTCTGTTTCTTCGCCATGGGATTTGTAGATTTGGTAGGCATCGCCTCCAACTACGTAAAGGAAGATCTCAACCTCAATGATGCAACAGCCAATCTGTTCCCATCGCTGGTATTCTTCTGGTTTCTCATCTTCTCGGTTCCTACGGGAATCCTGATGAATAAGATAGGTAGAAAGAAGACAGTACTCCTGTCTTTGCTCGTTACCGTTATCTCACTCCTTTTGCCCATCTTTGGCGAAAACTTTGAGCTGATGCTCGTGTCGTTCTCATTGCTCGGCATCGGAAATGCCTTGATGCAGACCTCCCTGAACCCTCTGGTTTCGGTGGTGACATCAGGTCAGAACCTGGCATCCACATTGACCTTCGGTCAGTTTGTCAAGGCGATAGCTTCCTTTCTGGCACCATACATTGCCATGTGGGGTGCCATGGCAAGCATTCCAACCTTCGGTTTGGGCTGGAGAATCCTCTTCCCAATCTATATGATTATCGGAATAGCTGCAACATTCTTTCTGGCAGGTACACCTATTGAAGAAGAGAAGAATGAGGGTAAGGCTTCCGGCTTTGGCGAGTGCTTCAAGTTGCTCGGCAAACCTATCGTGCTGCTTTCCTTCATCGGTATCATGTGTCATGTAGGCATCGATGTGGGTACCAATACTACAGCTCCTAAAATTCTGATGGAGCGTCTGGGATGGACGCTGAACGAGGCTGCCTTCGCTACATCGCTCTACTTCATCTTCCGTACCATTGGATGTTTCACCGGTACAGTCTTCCTCCGCATGATGAAGACCCGTACTTTCTTTGTTATCAGCGTAGTGATGATGGCTTTGAGTATGATTGGTATGTGGGTAGGCGAGAGCAAGATAATGCTTTATATCGCCATCGCCCTCGTGGGATACGGCAACTCTAACGTGTTCTCCATGATTTTCTCTCAGGCACTTCTTGCCATGCCTGATAAGAAGAATGAGGTGAGTGGACTGATGATCATGGGACTCTTCGGTGGTACCGTCTTCCCGTTGATTATGGGCTTTGCCAGCGATACTTGGAATCAGGCCGGTGCTGTGGCTGTCATGGCTGTGGGAGTCGCTTATCTCTTCACTTATATCCGCAAGTTGTAATAATCTTCTCTATATATAATAAGGTGTAATTATGGAAACAAAGAATTTGAATACAAAATATTGTGTAGGTTTGGGCGAGATTCTCTTTGATGTTCTCCCTAGTGGTTCTCAACTCGGCGGTGCTCCTGCCAATTTCGCTTATCATGCCGGTCAGCATGGCTTGCATTCTGTAGCTGTGAGTGCTGTGGGCAAGGATGCCCTGGGCGATACAGCTCTCCGCCTGCTCGATGAGAAGAAGTTGAAGTATGTAATGCCTGAGGTAGATTATCCTACCGGTACTGTTCAGGTGCAGCTTGATAAGGAGGGCGTTCCTACTTACGAAATCAAGCAGGGTGTAGCCTGGGATAATATCCCGTTCACCAGTGATATCAGGGAGATTGCTGTCAATGCTGGAGCTGTATGCTGGGGTTCTCTGGCTCAGCGCAGCGAGGTAAGCCGCAAGAGCATCTATCAGTTCCTCGACCATACTCCAGAGGATTGCCTGAAGATCTTCGACATCAATCTCCGTCAGAACTTCTATACTCCAGAGGTGATTACCGAGAGTTTGAAGCGCTGCAATGTGTTGAAGATTAACGATGAAGAGTTGATTACCATCGGCCGTCTCTTCGGTTATCCAGGTTTGGATATCGAGAACAAGTGCTGGCTGATTCTCGGCAAGTATAATCTCGATATGCTCGTGCTGACCTGTGGTGTAAACGGCAGCTATGTCTTCGCTCCGGGTGTGAAGTCATTCCAGGAGACTCCAAAGGTTGAGGTAGCTGATACAGTAGGTGCAGGCGACAGCTTTACCGGTACATTCTGTGCCAGCATCCTGAAGGGCAAGAGCATTCAGGAGGCTCACGAACTTGCCGTAAAGGTAAGTGCCTACGTTTGTACCCAGAATGGAGCGATGCCTCAGATTCCTGAGGAATACACCCGTTAACCCCGCTTCCCCTATTGGGTATATAGCAATATAAGATGATAGGTTTAAAGAATAGTTGATTTAAAGTTAATGTTAGTTAGTAAGCTGCATCCTGTTCGCGAAGAATGGGTGCAGCTTTTTCATTTTCAGAAATACAATCTCTCAATTACAATAAAAGAACCCCCTAAAATGGTAAAATGATGCCCCAAAATGGCAGAAATGAATAAAAAGATAACGTTTTCATTAAAAATATTATAAAAGAGTTGCAGATTAATAGATTATTTTGTACTTTTGCATCTAAAATATTAGTAGAACATTAAAAATATAGATGTTATGAAAGACTTAGATTGGTCTAATTTGTCATTTGGCTATCGCCAGACTGACTACAATGTTCGCTGTTACTATCGCGACGGCAAATGGGGCGAAATAGAAGTTTGCTCTGATGAGTATTTGAAATTGCACATGGCTGCAACCTGTCTGCACTATGGTCAGGAGGCATTCGAGGGCTTGAAGGCTTATCGTTGCCCAGACGGTAAGGTGCGCGTGTTCCGTATGGACGAGAACGCTAAGCGCTTGCAGAGCACATGTCGCGGCATTCTGATGCCAGAGGTGCCTACAGAAATGTTCGAGGAAATGGTGAAGAAGGTGGTTCGCCTCAACCAGGAGTGGATTCCTACCTACGAGAGTGGTGCTACGCTCTATATCCGTCCGCTGCTCATCGGTACAAGTGCTCAGGTGGGTGTTCATCCTTCTAAGGAGTATTGCTTCCTTATCTTCGTAACTCCAGTAGGTCCATACTTCAAGGGTGGATTCTCTACAAACCCATACGTCATCATCCGTGATTTCGACCGCTCTGCTCCTCTCGGAACAGGTATCTATAAGGTGGGTGGAAACTATGCTGCTTCTCTCAGAGCCAACAATATCGCTCACGAGAAGGGTTATGCATGCGAGTTCTATCTCGACGCCAAGGAGAAGAAATACATGGATGAGTGTGGTGCTGCCAACTTCTTCGGAATCAAGAATAATACATACGTTACTCCTAAGAGTACATCTATTCTCCCATCTATCACCAACAAGAGTTTGATGCAGTTGGCTGAGGACCTCGGTATGAAGGTTGAGCGCCGTCAGATTCCTGAGGATGAGCTGGATACTTTCGAGGAGGCTGGTGCATGCGGTACAGCTGCCGTTATCAGTCCTATCAGCTACATTGATGACTTGGATACAGGCAAGCGCTACAACTTCGGTGAGAAGCCAGGTCCTATCTCTAAGCACCTGTATGATACGCTCCGCGGAATCCAGTATGGTACTATCGAGGACAAGCACGGTTGGACAACCGTAGTTATTGAGTAATCAATGACTTCTTTATTGCGTAAAAACCAATATTAGAAATATAATTATGATCAAGGCACTTTGAGGAGTTC
>JAJWOH010000047.1:0-19515 GCA_021635485.1 Segatella copri
CATTTAACATTACAACAAGTAAAATGAATTATCAGAATCTTTTCAAAATAGCCATCCGCGCCATTGCTGCCAACAAAATGCGCTCTTTCCTTACCGCATTTGGCTTCATCATCGGTATTGCTGCGGTTATTACCATGCTTGCCATCGGACAAGGAAGTAAAGCCAGCATCAAGGCAAACATCGCAGAGATGGGATCAAACATGATTATGATTTCACCAGGTGCAGACATGCGTGGCGGTGTGAGACAGGATGCTTCGTCAATGGAGACGCTGAAGCAAGCCGACTATCAGAGCATCAAAGACGAATGTAATTATATCTCAGCTATTTCTCCTACTGTAAACAGTTCCGGACAGTGGATCTACGGAAACAACAACACCCAAAGTTCCATTTATGGTGTAAACCAAGACTATCTTTCCATCCGACAACTGAAAGTGGCAGATGGAGAAATGTTTACTGATACAGACATTAAGGCTGCATCTAAAGTTTGTATTTTGGGACAGACAGTAGTTGACTATCTTTTCCCTGATGGCAGTGATCCTATCGGTAAGGTTGTGCGATTTAACAGCATTCCATTCAGAGTAATCGGTGTCTTGAAGAAGAAAGGTTACAACAGTATGGGTATGGACCAGGATGATTTGGTACTTGCCCCCTATACAACAGTAATGAAGCGAATTATGGCACAAACCTATTTAGGAGGCATCGTCTGCTCAGCTATCACCGAAGAGGCTTCTCAACCTGCCCAAGATCAGATTACAGAAATATTGCGACGCAACCACAAATTGAAAGACGCAACAGATACTACTGAAGCAGATGAAGATGACTTCAATATCCGCTCACAAGAGGAAATTTCAAGCATGATGAATTCTACCATGTCTACAATCACCATCCTGCTCGGATCCGTGGCAGGAATCTCGCTGCTTGTAGGCGGCATCGGAATCATGAACATCATGTATGTATCTGTAACAGAGCGCACCCGCGAAATAGGTCTTCGAATGAGTGTGGGCGCACGAGGTATTGATATTTTGAACCAGTTTCTGATAGAAGCTATCTTACTTTCTGTAAGTGGCGGTATTATAGGAGTGATATTGGGAGTTAGTTTATCGCTCAGTCTGAACTCTTTCTTCCATATAGCCACCCAAATAGAGCCTTGGAGCATTATTATGAGTTTTGCAGTCTGTACATTTACTGGCGTTTTCTTTGGATGGTATCCTGCAAAGAAGGCAGCAAGGCTCGACCCTATCGAGGCTATCAGATACGAATAAAAAAATTGGGGAGAACATTAAATATTCTCTGAGGTTTTTCAAAAAAAACAAAAAGTTTTTTGGTGAATACAAAATAAAGTTGTACTTTTGCGTCTGCGGAAGTGCAACTTTTTTATTTGAAGTTAAACGAATCGCATGAATTGAATAGTAAACAGGTTTAAATATAGAAGATTATGAAATTTATAGGAATTATTCCAGCAAGATACGCATCAACACGTTTCCCGGGAAAGCCACTTGCCATGTTAGATGGCAAACCAGTGATACAGCATGTTTATGAGAAAGTAGCAAGTTGTCTAGAAGCAGCCTATGTTGCAACAGACGATGAGCGAATTTTCAATGCTGTAGAAGGATTTGGCGGTAAAGCTGTTATGACGCGCAAGGATCATAAGAGCGGTACTGACCGCATAGAAGAAGCTATCGAAAAAATTGGTGGAGACTGGGATGTCATTGTCAATGTTCAAGGAGATGAACCTTTTGTAGACAAGAGTCAATTGGAAACCATCTGCCAGTGTTTTGATGACCCAACAACCCAAATTGCCACTTTAGGAAAAGCTTTTACCAGTATGGAAGCTGTAAAAAATCCTAATAGTCCAAAGATTGTTGTAGACAATCAAGGCTTTGCTATGTATTTCTCTCGCAGCATCATTCCATACGTAAGAGGAAAGGAAGAGGAAGAATGGCTCAAGAGTTTTCCTTATCTGAAACATTTGGGCATCTATGCTTACCGCAAAGAAGTTTTAAAAGAGGTAACCAAACTGCCACAAAGCTCACTAGAAATAGCAGAGAGCCTGGAACAGCTTCGATGGCTGCAGAATGGCTACAAGATAAAAGTTGGTACTACAGATGTAGAAACTGTAGGCATCGACACGCCAGAAGATTTGCAGCGGGCAGAAGACTTTTTGAAAAACAGAAAGTAATAAGAAACATCATATACTTTTAAAGTATCACAGAATGAACAAAATTGAAAATATCGTCAAAAAATATATTATTCACCATGGTATGTTCAAGTGGCAAACACCATATATCGTTGCCTTGTCCGGAGGAGCCGATAGCGTTGCCCTATTGCTTATCTTGAAAAATATAGGACTGAATATTTCTGCTGCGCACTGTAACTTTCACCTTCGCGGCGAAGAGAGTGACAGAGACGAGCAATTTTGTGTAAATCTGTGCCAACAACAGGGAATCAGTTTGTCTCGAATCCATTTTGATACTTATGCTTATGCCCATTTGCACAAGGTAAGTATCGAAATGGCTGCACGCAACTTGCGCTACAGCTATTTTGCCCAATTAGTAAAAGACTTGCATGCAGGAGGCATTTGTGTGGCCCATCATCGCGATGACAATGTAGAAACTTTACTTCTGAATCTGTTAAGAGGTTCTGGAGTAGACGGATTAGCAGGCATCGCCCCCAAAAACGGAAATATTCTGCGCCCTCTTCTCTGCATCAGCCGACAGGATATATTGCAATACCTAAAAGAAAAAAAGCAAGATTTTGTCACAGATTCAACAAATTTGGAAGACGATGCTTTAAGAAATAAAATTCGCCATCATGTAGTACCTCTTTTAGAAAGTATCAACCCGGCAGCAAGTGAAAATATCGCTCTCACTGCCAAATACATACGCCAAGCGAAAAGTATACTTGAGAGCATGGATAGCATCAGTACAACCGACTCTAATAGGAAAGTTATATATATCCCTAAAGTATCTGTCATGAATGCTCCAAGTCCGGAATTCATACTCCATAAAGAATTAGGCAGATATGGTTTTCATGGCAATGTCATTGATGACATCTGTGAAAGCCTCTTCAGTCAGGATCGTGGTATCGGTAAAATCTGGAAAAACGAAGACTATATGATAGTCATCGACAGAGAACAGCTGTTGATCTCTAACATAAAAGACTTGAATAACATTCAGGAGCAAAGAGCGTTCCGACTGCCAGAAGAAGGCATTTACAACATGGACGAAGGAACCCAAATCAAGATAAGAATCTTCTCGCACATGGGTGACTTCATGCCAAGCAAAGAATCGCAATGTATCACTTTGGATGCTGAAAAAGTCAGTTTTCCCCTCACCTACCGACTGGTAAAAGAAGGCGATAGATTTCAACCTTTCGGCATGAAGGGTAGCAAACTGTTGAGTGACTATATGACCGATAGGAAATTTGACTATATACAAAAGAAGACACAGCATGTATTAACAGATAGTAAAGGTGAAATCATCTGGCTTATCGGCGAACGTACGTCTGAAAAAACAAAGATTACCGAAACCACCAAGAAAATATTGGAGGTCATCATCAAATGAAAAAGAAAATATTATATATCACAAGTTTAGTTTTCATTCTGCTGGCTGCCGCCAGCACATGGAGCTATTATTGTCTGAACCCATCAAGTGATAGAGTGAACAAGGCAAAAGCAAACATAAAAGTATACAGTCACTACGAATTAATTCAAAATAGTAAAACAATACTCCGGTTCGACGAAGACACTACGACACTGGCTGCCAACTTTATGAACCGTTGGGCGTTGATTCCTTCATGTGAAGGAAGACTTGCCGCCTGCTACAACAACAGCATCAGCCGGAATCACTATCTTGGCAAAGATGCGGATAGCATCTTTAAAGAGAAAGTTGATTCTTTAGACAGTTTGTATAGAGACTCCAAATGGAAAGTTGGAGAACTGAACTATTATATTCACTCTCATTCTGTCCTGGATGCAGGCTACAACTCTATTTGCGCTTATAACCAACACGAACTGGAACTACGCGATTCTGCCAAGAAACTGATTGATTCCCTGAAACATGTACAGAAAAAGGGACATTTCAAGTTGAAACGCTCCATTTCATATCAAGCCTATTATAGAGACGAGAACGGAAAATGGAAGAGCCAGGCATGCAAACTCATCAAAGCAATGAATGGAGAAACTGCACAAGGAAGCCACACATTCCAACTTTTCTCAGAAACAACTCCTGAAGGGGTTAAAGCTATTTCACCTCAACTTGCAGCATCTTTAGCAACAGCTCATGGAGTCACACTTCGACGCTCTATTGATTACACCCTCTTACCTGATTCTCTAGGATATTATCGGGGTACAACCGACAGTATCTATCAACCAAACGGTCATGGATGCTGGCAAGGATACGATGGAACCTATTATGAAGGTTACTGGAAAAACGGGAAACGTGAAGGATTCGGATTCAGCATTGCTCCCAAGAAGCCATTACGAATAGGCGAATGGAAAAATGACCGCTATAAAGGCGAAAGACTCGTATATACATCGGAACGTATTTATGGCATTGATCTGAGCAAATACCAGCATGGAAAAGGCAGAAAAAAATATGCTATCAACTGGAACCGTTTACGCATTACACATCTTGGACGTCTCAGCAAAAAGACAGTGTCAGGAACAGTAAACTTCCCTATTCGCTTCATCTATATCAAGAGTACAGAAGGTAAATCGCTGTTAAATCCATATTATAGAAAAGATTATCGTGATGCAAAAGCACATGGTTACAAGGTTGGAACCTATCACTTCTTTACCACCATAACACCTGCTGCCGAACAGGCACGACACTTTCTGAGACACAGTATCATTAGGAAAGGCGATTTTCCTCCTGTTCTTGATGTTGAACCGCTTCCTAGTCAAATCAAGAAAATGGGAGGGTCTGGAGTATTGTTTGCACGCATTAGAACTTGGCTTAGAATTGTAGAAAGAGCAACTGGTGTTAAGCCTATTCTTTACATCAGCCAAACTTTCGTAAATCGCTATCTGCCAAAGGCTCCCGATCTGAAACATAACTACCAGGTTTGGATTGCACGATATGGAGAGTATAAACCAGACATCCGATTGGTATATTGGCAACTCTGCCCCGACGGAAGAGTAGCAGGAATACATGGAGAGGTAGACATCAACGTATTTAACGGATACGATGACGCTTTTCAAAGTTTTGTTAAGAACAAGACCGTAAAATAACCTTTAAATGAGTAAGTTAGGTTAATTACGTTAAAGTAAGTTATAATTCTAGTCGTGTATCAATATTTTTATTATCTTTGCGCCAATTGTGCAATGTGTAACTAAGAGGAAAGATAATGAGACAGCTTAAGATACAAAAGAGTATAACCAATCGTAATAGTGAAGCCCTCGACAAATATCTTGTAGAGATAGGTAGAGCCCCTATGGTTTCTATTGATGAAGAAATAGAATTGGCTCAAGCTATCCGCAAGGGAGGTAGAGCTGGCGAAAGAGCAAAAAATAAGTTGATTGAAGCCAACTTACGTTTTGTGGTGTCGGTAGCAAAACAATATCAGCACCAGGGACTCACCTTGACAGACTTGATTGACGAAGGAAACATCGGACTCATCAAAGCTGCAGAACGCTTCGACGAAACACGAGGGTTCAAATTTATCTCATACGCTGTATGGTGGATTCGTCAGAGTATTTTACAGGCAATAGCAGAGCAAAGCCGAATTGTTCGACTTCCTCTCAACCAGGTAGGATCACTCAATAAGGTAAACCAGGAAATTAATAAGTTTGAGCAGGAAAACCAACGTCGTCCAAGCGTTGAAGAACTTGCTGCCAGAACGGGTGTTGACGAGGACAAGATTTCTCAGAGCATGGCTGCCAGTGGTCATCATGTAAGCATCGATGCTCCATTCAGTGATGACGATGACAACTCTATGGCAGATGTAATGGCAAGCGGAGACGATGCCAGAACAGACAAGCAGGTTGACCATGAAAGTATGGCACAAGACCTAAGACAGGTTTTAAAAGTTTGCCTAAAGGATCGCGAACTGAAAATTATCTGCGCATGCTACGGAATTGGGGAAACCGAAAAGGGACTCGAGGAAATTGGTGATAAAATGGGGCTGACCCGTGAGCGAGTTCGCCAAATAAGAGAAAAAAGCATCACCAAACTGAGAGAATCCGGGAAGATAGGAATCCTTATGAAATATCTTGGTTAGGAAAGCTGCTGTCCAAAATATTTGGCATAGTTTTTCTGCCAAGTAACATCTTAACTCATAATAGATGAAGAAATATCAAACACACATCATTTTGACGATTATCTTCTGCATGATGGCTTTTGCAGCACATGCAAGAAGAATGTCACCGAGAGACGCCTTTAGTGACTCGGTGATGTGTTTGGTATTTAAATATTCACAATCTGTTGACACAACAGGTAGAGCTGAGCACAAGAGTTATGCCTACACTAAATTTCAAATCAAAACAAACAAACGTAATGCAACGCTCATGCTAGTACCGACAATGTATGCGGTGGCTCATGGCGGTGGCAGAAGATTCATCAGCGAGTTTTATAACCAAATGACGCTAGACGCAAATGGCAGACCAGTTGCCAAGCGTTTGCTGAACATAAGCACCATTCCGCATAGAAGCAACACATTGTCATCAGTTTTGAAATACATGACTCCAACGGTATATGGAGAAACACTTTTCGAAACGAATATTATTTCTCCTTTCCACTATAAGAATCGCAGATATTATAAATATGCCGTCACCCAATTACCATTCGGCAAAGCACAAGTCTACGTATATCCACGTCTCAAAAACACCCAAGTTATTGAAGCACGTGCCATTGTTGATTCCCAAAGCGGAAAGATAAGCATGGTAGACTTTGAGGGCGAATATGATATGACCCGTTTCTATATCTCTATTATTATGGGTAAAGACGGATTTGGTTCACTTTCTCCTGCAAGGTGCAGCATGAGAGCCAACTTCAGCTTTATGGGTAACAAGATAACGGGCATGTATACAACTGTATACGGACTGCCGAAAATATTAAGTGATTCACTCAATAATGTTGCCGACACAGCATTAATGGCAAAAGTGCGCCCTATTGAGTTAAACCAAGATGAGGCTGACATATACAGAAAATTCTACGAAAAAAGGAAACAAATAACAGATTCATTGAACAACAACACACCAGAGAAAAACTTTGCCAAAGACATACTTTGGGATGTTATCGGTGATAATGTATTAAACAGAATTTCTCAAGGCTTCGGAAAGCAAAACCAAGGCTACTTCCGTATCAGTCCTATTCTCAACCCACTCTATATGGGATATTCCGAGCGAAAAGGAATTGTATACAAGTTTGACCTGAAGGGAGGCTACAGGTTTACAGAAAATCTGGAATTGGGGCTTCGCTTTAAAGGAGGTTACAGTATGAAACAACACAGATTTTATTTCAATATACCATTGACATTCAACTATAACCCGAAGCACAATGGATATCTGAAGTTAGAAATCGGTAATGGTAATAGAATATCGAATAATCGTGTTGCACGAAAAATGTTAGGCATCAGTAAACCTGAAGATAACGATTTTCTATATCCACTATTCTCAGAATATCCAGGATTGTCATTACCGGAAATTTCAACAGATATTGAGGCAAACAACAGAAAACTGACAGAGTTTAAAGATGATTACCTTCGTCTTACTAACCACTGGAGTTTCAGTGATTATATCGGTTTTGAAGTAGGTTTAGTTTCACATCAACGAAAAGCTGTAGTAGAAAGTTTCTATAAACTGTTTAATTACCCAAGCAAATATGTGTCAGTAGCACCAGCTGTAGCTTTAGAACTCTTACCATGGGGTAAGAAAGGCTCTATCTTTAAAATAGACTATGAAAAGGGATGGAAAAACCTACTAGGTTCAAACATAGACTACGAACGGGTAGAAGCAGATGCACAAACTATTTTTCAAGCATCACGCCGTCAATCATATTCTATAAGGTTAGGAGCTGGCTTTTATACCCGCAAAGGTGATCATTGGGACTTCGTTGACTATACCAATTTCCATGACGACAATATTCCTGGAGGCTGGAATGATAGCTGGAGTGGAGAATTCGAATTACTGCCATCCCAATGGTATAATGCAAGTGATTATTACATACGTGGAAATTTCACTTATGAAGCTCCTATGATTGCAACCGCATGGCTCCCTCTGATTGGAAAATATATAGAAGCCGAGCGTCTATATGTAAGCAGTCTTGTTGTAAACCATTTACACCCATACACAGAATGGGGATATGGAGTAACAACAAGAGCTATTACCCTAGGAATTTTTGCAGCCTTCAAAAACACGAAGTTTAATGGCATAGGCTGTCGCTTCGGTTTTGAACTATTTAGAGATTGGTAATATTCATAAAAGCATGGATAAAACATGATTTCTAGGGCACAATATCAATAACATCATAAAAAAAAACAAAATATGAGTTCACAACTAACTGTTTATAAAGCAAGTGCAGGATCAGGTAAAACATTTACTTTGGCTCGCGAGTATATGACACTCGTGATAGCTAATCCTGCTTCCTACAGAACCATTCTTGCAGTAACCTTCACCAACAAAGCTACTGAAGAAATGAAAATGCGTATCTTAGGAAAATTATACGAAATTGCACACAGACTACCAGAAGCAAACGATTATGTAAATCAAATACAGCAGGCTTTACCATATCTTTCATCCAAACAAATTCAGAAAAATGCAGAATCAGCACTGCATTTGCTCATACATAATTATAACTATTTCCGGGTTATGACCATCGATACGTTCTTTCAGAGTGTATTGAGAAATCTAGCACGTGAACTTGATCTGACTGCCAATTTACGGATAGAACTCAATGACTATCAAATAGAACAGCATGCCGTTGATGAACTTATAGAAAGTCTTGAAGATACCGATC
This sequence comes from Segatella copri, assembly GCA_021635485.1. Classification (GTDB taxonomy): domain Bacteria; phylum Bacteroidota; class Bacteroidia; order Bacteroidales; family Bacteroidaceae; genus Prevotella; species Prevotella copri_P. Next base: position 8,955 of record JAJWOH010000047.1, read on the forward strand.
GTCTACTTTTCTGGATTATGGATTATATCAAAGAAAATATTGATGATGATAAGAGTTGGAATGTCATAGGACAAATCAAGAAATTCGGTGAGAACATATTCAAGGATTATTACAAAGCTCATTCCGACAAGCTGACAGAATTGATGGAACAAGAAGATTTCTTCAAGGATTTTACCGACCGAATGAAAAAGATGCGCAATAAGGCAAAAGAGCAGCTTAAAGAAATTGCTGCTACTTTTTTCGATTCCCTTCAAGAAGAAGGCTTTACGTCAGACGACTTAGCTGGAAAAACGAGAGGTATTTGGAGCTATTTCAACAAGCTGAAAAATGGCAAATACAGTGATGATGATCTACATAATGATACTTTCTGTAAATGTCGGGAAAGTCCGGAAGCATGGGTCAAAAAATCTGATGTAAAAAATTGTACTGATATCTTCAATTATGTGGAATCGGTACTCTACCCTATTCTGCTGTTTGCAGAAGATAATCGTCCAAGACTCACCCGAATCTTCAAAAGTACCGATCTGACCATAAAGCATCTTAATCAGCTCCGCCTTTTGGGAAGCATAGATAAAAAAGTAAGGGAGATGAACAGAGAGGCAAACCGTTTCCTTTTGAGCGATACTCAGACCTTGCTCAACTCACTGATAAAGGATAGCGATTCTCCATTCATCTTTGAAAAGATTGGCACTCAACTCGACCATATAATGATTGACGAGTTTCAAGATACTAGCACCATCCAATGGAAGAACTTTAAAGTGCTGCTCGAAGAAACCATGAGTAGAGAAGATGCAGGTAACCTCATTGTTGGTGACGTAAAACAAAGTATTTACAGATGGCGATCCGGCGATTGGAGACTGCTCAATAATATTGATAAAGAATTTAATAAAAGCGCGAAAAAAGTAAGCATAGAAACTTTGGGTACCAACTACCGCTCTGATAGAAACATCATAGAGTTCAACAATGCTTTTTTCACAGAAGCAGTAAAATTGGAGATTGAAGACCTGAAAGATAAATGTCCTGAGGAATGTAAACAGCTGGAAAGCGCATATAGCGATGTCTGCCAGCGAGTACCAGACCACCATTCTAATCCTAATGGTTCTATCAGTATTCAGCTCCTGGGCGGTGAAAATATTGAAGACAGAATGATGCAAACCACATTGGACACTGTAGACAAGTTGGTTGAAAGAGGTGTTCCTTGCAACAAAATAGCAATCCTGGTAAGAAGCAACCGTAACATACAGGACATTGCTGAGTATTTTATGAACCATTCCGACTATCCGTTGGTTTCAGATGAGGCATTCAGGCTGGATGCCTCCCAAGCTGTATGCACATTGGTTAACGCTCTCTACATACTGGTACACCCAAATGACAATATTGCATTAGCAACTCTCAACAAGTTTTGTGACACGTATTCTGTAGCTGGAAATATGCCGGAACAACTTTTGACCAATCGTTCTGAGTATCTGGAAATGCCACTGTTCGATCTCACAGAACGCCTTTTTGCAGAACTTAAACTTGGCGAAATAAAAGACATGATCAAGCAAACTGCCTACATCTGTACTTTTTATGATTGCTTAAGTAAATATCTCACAGATAACAGTAGTGATATCACTGGATTTCTGAAAGAATGGGATAACCGTATTCACGAAAAAAGCATTCATAGCGATGGCGATGGAGGTATCAGATTCCTTACTATACATAAGAGTAAGGGACTGGAATACGATCATGTTATCATGCCTTACTGTGACTGGCAACTAGAAAAAGCCAACACTATCTGGTGCACACCGCAAGAAGCTCCATACAACGAACTTCCACTGGTACCTATAGATTTCAGTGCTAAACTGATGAAGCAAAGTATATATGAAGCAGATTATAATCATGAACATCTGCAAAACATAGTCGACAATTTGAATCTGCTTTATGTAGCCTTCACACGTGCCAGTCACAACCTGATTGTAATTGGCAAACGAGCTAATAGTGCATATCGTTCTGCCATTATCGAATCCGTACTCGACAAGGTAGCCAGTCGACTTGAAGCTAATGATGTAAAGATGGAGTTAACAGGAATAGGTTCTGATGCCAAAACAGATGACATATCTTTCTGCTATAATGAAATATATGTACCTGATTCTTCCAAGAAATCAAACGAGAAGAAGGATACAAACGTGCTATCAGCCTATTCTCAACCTTTAGAAATTAAAATAAATGTTACGCCTGAAATGCCAGAATTCAGACAAAGTAACCAGAGCCGTGACTTTATAAAGCGTGATGAAACTGAAGAGCAACAGAAGTTTTATATCAAAATGGGTACCATTTTGCACAACCTCTTTTCTACAATCCGCACGGTTGATGATATTGATGGAGCCCTGAAACAGTTGGAGTTAGACGGACTTTTATACGATCAAGACCTCACACCAGAGAAAATAAAGGAGATGATCAGGAAAAGACTTGAATCACCAAAGGTCGCAAAATGGTTTGATAAGGAACTGACCATACTAAATGAATGTTCTATCCTGACAGTTGAAAATGGAAAAGTGGCAGAATACCGTCCAGACCGCGTGATGCAAAACTCAAAAAAAGAAACCATCGTGGTAGACTTCAAATTCGGTAAACAGAAAGTAGAACACCATGAACAGGTTAGAAAATACATCGGCTTGTTAAAAAGTATGGGACATCACCGAGTAAAAGGTTATCTATGGTATGTATACCCTAACAGAATAGTTGAAGTAATAAAATAATATGGTTCTATTGCCCTTTCCAAAAAGTAGGGCAACATAAAGAACAGTTGCAAACATTGAAAAGTCCATTAAGATATGAAAACATTTTTAAAATATGTAGCAAGAGATATTCTCGAGAAATACGGAAACAATCTCAGCGACATTGCCGTCGTGTTTCCAAATAAACGCGCCGCTCTTTTCCTCAACGAGAGTCTGGCCCGTTTGACTGATCACCCTATCTGGTCGCCATCTTACATAACTATCAGCGACCTTTTTCGCAAACATAGCACATTGAAAGTTGGAGATCCAATCAAACTTGTTTGCGATTTACATAAAACATTCGTAGCCTGCACTGGTATTGATGAGACCCTAGACCATTTTTATGGATGGGGACAACTTCTTATCACAGATTTTGACGATATTGATAAAAACATGGCAGAAGCAGAAAAACTCTTTGCCAATCTTAGCAATATACATGAACTTGATGACATCTCATATCTTACAGAAGAACAGAAAACGCTGATTAAGAAATTTTTCAGCAATTTCAACGATGATCACAACTCAGAACTCAAAAAGAGATTTCTACAATTATGGAGCCATTTCCTTGATATCTATAAGCAATTCAACATGCGTCTTGAAGAACAAGGATTGGCTTATGAGGGGGCTCTGTATCGGAAAGTTGTAAATGATGAAAATATCAAATTCCAACACAAAAAATATCTCTTTGTCGGTTTTAATATGATGCAAGTAGTAGAACGGAAACTCTGCGACCGCTTGATGAAAGAGGGTAAAGCACATTTCTATTGGGACTACGATGACTATTATATGCAAAACAATCATGAGGCAGGTCACTACATTCGTGAATATCTCAAATATTATCCTAACGAATTGAATGATATGCCTCCTCATGATTTTCGTGAAATTTATCATAACTTTGATAACAATAAAGACATTACATACATTTCGGCATCTACAGAAAACATTCAGGCCCGTTATGTAAACCAATGGCTTAAAGAAAAGAAACGCTATAAATATGGAAAAAAAGTGGCTATAGTATTAGCCGATGAAGGATTGTTGCAAAGTGTTATACATAGTCTTCCTACAAACGAAGACATCAAGTCGTTGCCAGATTATTCTGAGAACGACAAGTTAGCATATAACATAACATTGGGCTATCCGCTTCAACAGACACCATTCTACAGCTTGCTGCAACAGCTCATCAAGTTGCAGGGCGTAGGTCATCCCAAGCATAGTAACAACTATCGCTTACATAATGTGCTCATGGTGCTCCGTCATCCATACACACGCTATATTTCTCAAAATTATAGCAAACTCTTGAGCGCTCTTGACGAGCAGAAGCAGTTCTATCCTACCCGCCAATTCCTAAGCATGGATGGTGATGAAGGCTTGTCACTGCTTTTCAAAGATTTGGGTGAGACTGCAACAGAAAATGAATACAACTTGAGACTCATCCAGTATCTGCTGGATATTTTGAAGACAATAGGTGTGAATAGCAAAGAACAGGACGATCCTTTATTCCAGGAATCGCTCTTCAGGACCTATACATTGTTGAACCGTCTGCAAGAACTCATCCAGACAGGAGACTTAGCAGTAGACTGCATCACTCTGGAACGACTCATCCAACAGCTCATCCAGTCAACAAGTATTCCTTTCCATGGTGAACCTGCAGAAGGAATACAGGTAATGGGTGTATTGGAAACTCGAAATCTTGATTTCGAGCATATCTTAGTACTCTCATGCAACGAAGGGAAGCTGCCGAAAGGTGTGAACGATGCTTCATTTATTCCCTATTCGTTGAGAAAGGCATACGGCTTGACTACGGTAGATAACAAAGTAGCTATATACGCCTATTATTTTCACAGTCTGCTCCAACGCTCACACGACATCACTTTGTGTTACAATAACGCAACAGAAGATGGTCAATCGGGTGAGATGAGCCGTTTTATGCTACAACTCCTGGTAGAAAGCCATCATGACATCGAGCGTTTTTCTTTGGTCGCAGGACAAAATACACTGCGTCCTACTTATGAACCAATAGAGAAAAAACTGCATGCGCTCAGCCAGCTCAAGAATTTGAAAATGCTTACGCCAACATTTCTGAATACATATTTGAGATGTGAAAAGCAATTCTACTATAAATATGTAGAAGGACTGATTGAACCAGATGAAATTGATGAGGACGAAGTAGACAACAAAGTATTTGGAAATATATTCCATCGTGCAGCAGAACTGTTCTATCTGGGATTAGCAAGCAGCGATGCTCTGACAACCGACGGTAAAGGAGAACTCAAACTGACTCGTCCTATCGTTGTATCAAAAGAGCAATTAGAGCAAGCCTTAAAAGACGAATCTCTGATTTATCGCCTGGTTGATCAGGCGTTCAGAGAAGAACTCTTTAAAGTTAGCGCTGCAGGGTATCGTCCAAAATATAATGGTCTGCAACTGATCAATAAAGAAGTAATAGCAAGATATATCCGGCAACTTGTCACGATAGATATGCGCCAGGCTCCATTCACCATACTCGGATTAGAGCTGGTTGTAAAAACTGACGCCGAAGTAGAAACAAGTATCGGCAATTTATCTCTGTCAATAGGAGGTTTTATCGACCGACTGGACGCTGTTGCAGCTAACGGTCATGCAAATGGCAATAATCTTGCAGAACGAATCCGCGTAATAGACTATAAAACAGGACGTATTTCAACAACACGTCCAAGAGAACTGAGCGAAGTGTTTGATCCATCCATGCTCAACAAGCATACAGATTATTATTTACAATCTATGCTCTACTCGATTATTGTAAGCCACAACAGGAATCTGAATCCGGCTCAAGAGCCCGTATCTCCAGGCTTGCTGTTTATACAAAATGGAGGAGCAGAAGATTATGATCCGACATTAAAAATGGGCAAGGAACTCATCAGTAGCATAGATGTATACGAAGAAGAGTTTATGAAACAACTGAAAGTTCTCATCGCCAACATCTTTGACAAGGACCAACCATTCCGACCTACAGATGATAAGCATCGTTGCGAATACTGTCCATACGCAGCTTTATGCAAATCATAGAAACATATATAATATGTGGAAACCAAAATGATTGGTTAAAATGCGCAAAATACTTGCTTTTTTGAATTATTCTATGTATATTTGCAAAAAGAATTATTGAGTATGACAGAAAAAGAAATAAACAAGATAGTTAGTGAGAACTTAAACTATGTAAAATCAGTAGCCAACCAGTATAAAGGTAAAGGCGTTGAGTTTGATGACTTGGTTAGCGAAGGAACGCTGGCAATGCTTATGGCAGCCAGAAAGTTCCAAGCCGACCGGGGCACCGATTTTGTGGCTTATGCCGGTCCATTCGTTCACAAGGCTATATCACAGGCCATTGATAAACAATCAGGAGTTTATCGTTTACCGAAAGACCAGAAGAAATATGCCCCAAGAAACGCAGACAAGGCTGTATCTGTAGATGCGCCACTAAGCGCAAACAATCCGTATACCCTATTAGACATATTAAACGATCCGGATGTAAAGATTGCAGATGATACCCTGAACATAGAAATGATGAAGAAAAAGATGGCAGAAAGCATTGCAGATTTATTGCCACGAGAGAAAGAAATCATCACCAAATTCTATGGTATAGGTGTTCCTAAAGAAACGATGGCTGAAATTGCTGAAGATATGGGGCTCAAACGCGAGCGAGTTCGCCAGATACGAAATCTGACCATACGCAGATTGAACAGGAGTATCCGCCACCAGGCATTGAGAAACTACTTCAAGAGGTAACTCGCAATAGTTTGTAAAAACAAAAAGGAGGGTGTATCATAAGTTAATGATTCACCCTCCTTTTTGTTTCATGTTCTAGTTATTAACAATTAAACTTACTCCAATCCCTTAAAATGATTAGCACGATATTGACGAGGAGTAACGCCTATTCGCTTGAAGAAATTAGCATAGAAACTCTGACGAGTATTGAAACCAGCCATTTCGCTGATACCTTCTACACTCATTCTTGCATAACGCTTATCGGTAAGTAAAGACATAGCATCGTTTACTCGATAATCATTCACCAACTCGGCATAATTCTTATGAAATCGAGTTGCGCATACAGCAGAAATATAGCGAGAGTTAGTATTCAAATCCTCTGCAAGTTTCTTGGAACTATAGTCTGGGTCCTTGTACTTTCTTTCAGTCACAAGAACACGGATTATCTCGTCGCGAAGGCGGTCCTTAGTTTCTTCACTCAGCATAGATTGATATCTTGCTATTTTTTCTTTTTTAGGTTGAATATTGTACTTAGCCATAGTTATGTTATAAAATTTATTACAACAAAGGTACGACTTTTATTTAGAACGACCAAATTTTTTCTCACTTTTTTGAAAAATAAACACAAAAAAGTCGTTTATATGAAATAAAATGGTTATTTTTGCATTAATTTTCAAGCTCAAAGCCGAGTATATCATAATTATTAGTCAAGAAGCATAGATATGAAGCAAATATTGTGGTTTATAAAAACGTATTTTACGTTTGTCATTTTGTTCAGTATTCAGAAACCATTTTTCATGATATTGGAAAAGGCTTCTGCTACACAACCTATCGATAATATCTGGAGCGAAATGCCTACAGTGATGTGGTACGGTTTATCACTCGACCTCTCTATGGCTGGTTACCTCACCGCACTACCGGGTTTGTTGCTCATCGCAATGATTTGGTTTCGTAAGGAGATTATACGTCCCATTCTGAATGCTTATTATATACTGGCATCTTTCCTGGTTTCCATTACATTCGTACTGAATGCAGGATTATATCCATATTGGAACTTCCCGCTAGATAGCACTCCATTATATTATTTCTTTACTTCGCCAAAGGATGCACTTGCAAGTGTTGGAGGGCTTTACATCTTTTTTGCTCTTCTCATCACAGTGCTGCTTACCATAGCCGTATGGTTCGCACTCCGCATGCCTCATACCCAGAAGCGCTATTCCAGCAGATACAGCAACTATGGTTTTGGAGATTTCGGCAGTGGTCGCAGAACACGCTACTCTGACATAGAGCATCATCGTATGCGCCATTCTCTTATTCTGTTGCTGCTTACTGCCCTTCTCTTCATCCCTATCAGAGGAGGATTTACTGTATCTACAACAAATACAGGAAAGGCATATTTCAGCCAAAATGCGTTTTTGAATCATGCTGCCGTCAATCCGATGTTCAGCCTGTTTGAATCACTGACCCATCAGGAAGATTTTGCATCGCAATACCGATACATGTCAGAAGAAGAAGCTAACAAGCTCTTTGCTCAAATGGTAAATTCAAGCGACCAGAACACCTACCCACTCCTGAATGAAGAAGCTCGGAAAAACGGAAAGCCGGATATACTTATTATTATTATGGAAAGCTTTGCCAACGACATCATGCCTTCCGTCGGAACACATAAAGACGTAGCGGTCTGCTTGGACTCAATAGCCAGAAAGGGAATTTTCTTCCCAAGATTCTATTCCAATACTTTCCGCACGGATCGTGGTCTGGTTGCTGTTTTGAGCGGTTATCCTGCACAACCTACAACCAGCATCATGCGCTACCCGGCAAAATCTGCACAATTACCATCATTGGCACGTTCATTGGCTAAAGCAAAGCATTACGGCAATGCATATTATTATGGTGGTGATGTTGATTTTGCCAACCAACGCTCTTGGCTGGTTTCCCAGGGCTATGAGAGAATCATTTCAGATAGTGATTTCCCTATAGAAGACAAATTGAGCAAATGGGGAGTACACGATCATATCGTAGCCAACCGGCTGCTTGCAGACCTCAGGAAAGAACAGAATGCCAAACAGCCTATGCTGAGAGTATTCCAGACATCAAGCAGTCATGAGCCATTCGATGTACCATATAGCAGACTGAAAGATAAGCGTTTAAATGCATTTGCTTACACTGATAGTGTCATTGGTCATCTTCTGCGTGAATACAGCAAATTGCCTAGATGGAAAAATACTTTGGTATTACTCGTTGCCGATCATGTTGGTGCATACAAAGAACATCTTGACAACTTTGACCGCAGCCGCTATCAGATTCCACTTATCATGACCGGTGGAGCAATCGCTCGCCCAATGAATGTTAAGCTCATAGGAAGTCAGCATGATATAGCAGCTACACTGCTCGGACAATTAGGCATTCCTCACAAAGACTTCTTGTTCAGCAAGAACATGTTGAGTGATGCTACTCCTAAATTTGCATTCTTTGATGTACCCGATGCTTTCGGCATGGTATCAGAGGAGAACTCTATCATCTACGACAATAAATCCAAAAAGGTTGTTTATGATAAAGGCAAAAAAGGTTATAACCTGAAGCGAGGCATGGCTTATCTACAGAAGTTGTACGATGACTTGAGTGCAAAATAGCCCAAACGACAGGGCTACAGATTATCAGAAACAAGAAAGCGAACATTACAGAATTTCATAAAGAAAGACTATGATAGAATTACTTCATCAAATAGAACAGATTGATACGCAGATTTTTCTGTTTTTCAATGGTTTTCACAACGTGTATTGGGATTACTTCATGATGATTTTCTCAGACCGTTTTGTATGGGTTCCGTTCTATGCCAGTTTTATCTTTGTACTGCTAAAGAATTTTCCTGTCAAGGTTGTGATGAGCACTATAGTTGTCATCACTCTGATTATCTTGTTTTCAGACCAGACTGCATCAGGAATTCTGAAGCCATTGGTAGCAAGAATGCGTCCCAGCAATCCTGATAATCCTATCAGTCCGATGGTACATGTTGTTCAAGGATATCGGGGTGGAAGATATGGTTTCCCATCTTCTCATGCAGCCAATGCATGGAGCATGGCCTTCTTTGCACAATATCTGGTTCGCCGGAGCAAACTCACGATATTCTTATGCCTGTGGGCATTGATAACCAGTTATTCCCGCATGTATCTCGGTGTGCACTATTTTGGCGACATCCTGATTGGTACCCTCATTGGTTTTCTCTATGCCACCTTATATTATTATATATTTCAGTATTTTTTAAGGAAGCATACCGAACGTTTTAAGCCCAACCACGACATCAGATTTGCAAGCGTCCCTATCATTACGGGGCTCGTTTCTATTTGGGTAATCATTTGTACCAGTGGAATACTATCTTTCTATAGCATACCACTGAGATAAACAAATGTATAAAAAGAGTTAGCTTATAAAAACGGTTTAGATTAACATTATTATTAACATATAAAATTTAAAGATTATGAAGAAATTATCAATTCTTGCATTTGCTATGGGTCTGATAGCTTTCACTGCATGTTCTGAGAAAAAAGCACCAGCACCAGCACCTGCTCAGGCAGAACAGACTGTTGTAACCGATTCTGCATTTCAGGCTGCCGCAGCCGGTGAATATAAGAGCGCAGATGGTGAGCGCAGTGTTACTTTGAACAGTGATTTCTCTGTTAAAGTAAAAGGCCTTGACAAGGAATTTTACAAGTGGGAATTACCAGCTAAGCCAGAAGGTAAAGCAGCTGTGATTATCCTGAGCCGCAAGGGTCTCGATGCCGATGTTCAGGAGCAGGCAACACTCGATACAGAAGAAGGTTCTATCATTATCAAGAACGAAACATTCCGCAAAAAGTAATAGAATATGAACCTGGTATAAATGCAAAACGCCCTCGCTTCACAGCGAAGGCGTTCCTTTTGGTATTAGTTTCATTTAAGGTAAAAAGATTGTATTCAGGATAACGATGCAAAGGTAGACATATTTTTCGAAACAAACGAATCTTTTTATATGTTTAAAAACATATTTTGTGAATTATTGCTCCCAAAACAAAATTATC
>JAJWOH010000047.1:19615-22142 GCA_021635485.1 Segatella copri
GCTCCCAAAACAAAATTATCTGCCAGATAATTTCGGTACTTACAATTAAATTTGTATCTTTGCACCATAAATTTAAAAATTATTCTTTTTATTGAATTATGGCAATTAATGAAGAAAACAATTTGGAAGAGAAGAAAAGTATCTCTTTCGTAGAACAGTTAGTTGAGGAAGACCTCAAAGAAGGCAAAAACGGAGGACGAATCCAGACGCGTTTTCCGCCAGAGCCTAATGGTTATCTGCATATCGGCCATGCCAAAGCTATCTGCATGGACTTTGGTGTTGCAGAGAAATATAATGGTGTTTGCAATCTTCGTTTTGATGACACTAACCCTAGCAAGGAAAACAATGAATATGTAGAGAATATTCTTCAAGACATCCAGTGGCTCGGATTCAAGTGGGGCAATATCTACTATGCTTCTGACTACTTTGAGAAGCTTTGGGATTTTGCTGTCTGGATGATCAAGAAGGGCAATGCATATATAGATGAACAAACTGCTGAAGAAATTGCACAGCAGAAGGGTACCCCTACCACACCAGGTACTGCTAGTCCATACCGTGATCGCCCAATCGAAGAAAACCTTGCTTTGTTTGAGAAGATGAATACTCCTGAGGCCGTAGAAGGCAGCATGGTTCTTCGCGCAAAACTCGATATGGCGAATCCTAATATGCATTTCCGCGATCCTATCATGTATCGTATCATCCAAACTCCTCATCACCGTACAGGAACAAAATGGCATGCATATCCTATGTATGATTTCGCTCACGGACAGAGTGACTACTTTGAAGGGGTAACCCACTCTATCTGTACATTGGAATTTGTACCTCACCGTCCGCTTTACGATAAGTTCATCGACTTCTTGAAGGAGAAGGACGGAACTGCAGATGTATTAAACGACAATCGTCCACGTCAGATTGAGTTCAACCGATTGAACCTCACTTATACAGTAATGAGCAAGCGTAAGCTTCACCAGCTGGTTGATGAGAAACTGGTTATCGGATGGGACGACCCACGTATGCCTACTCTTTGCGGAATGCGCCGTCGCGGTTACTCTCCTGAGAGTATTCGTATGTTTATCGACAGTATCGGTTATACTAAGTTTGATGCTCTCAACGATATGGCCTTACTCGAAGCATCTGTTAGAGAAGACTTGAACAAGAAAGCATGTCGTGTGAGTGCAGTACTTGATCCTGTAAAACTCGTAATTACCAACTATCCGGAAGGTGAAACTGAGGAAATGGAAGCAATCAATAATCCAGAAAATGAAGCTGATGGTACACACACCATCACATTCTCTAAGAATCTCTGGATAGAGCGTGCTGACTTTATGGAAGATGCTCCTAAAAAATTCTTCCGTATGACTCCGGGTAAAGAAGTTCGTCTGAAGAATGCTTACATCGTTAAGTGCACTGGATGCACAAAGGACGAAAATGGCGTTATCACTGAGATTCAGGCAGAATACGATCCTATCAGCAAGAGCGGTATGGAAGGTGCCAACCGTAAGGTTAAGGGTACATTGCATTGGGTATCAGCAGATCACTGCGTAAAGGCAGAGGTGCGCGAATACGACCGTCTCTTTATGGTAGAAAATCCATCTGCTGATGAACGTGATTTCCACGAGTTGCTCAACCCAGATAGCTTCCACGACTATCCTAACTGCTATGTTGAGGAATATGCAGCCAACAAGAAGCCAGGTGAATATCTCCAGTTCCAGCGTATCGGTTATTTCATGGCCGATCTTGATTCTACTGCAGAAAAACCAGTATTCAACAAAACCGTTGGCTTGAAGGATACATGGGCAAAACAGAATAAATAAATCACCTATATCTGTCTCAGTTTCAACAGCTGAGACAGATATTATTTAGATTCAAGATAACAAATGAATACTGCAGATCTTTTTCTTTGGATACTCGACAATTTAAATTACTGGGTAGTAACCCTTTTCATGGCTATCGAGAGTTCATTCGTCCCATTCCCATCAGAGGTGGTTGTTCCACCTGCAGCATGGAAAGCCATGGATCCTGATAGCGGTATGTCGTTTATCCTGGTCATCGTATTTGCCACCATTGGTGCCAATATCGGTGCACTTATCAACTATTATTTAGCTAAATGGGTAGGCCGCCCTATCATCTACCGTTTTGCCGACAGCCGCATCGGACATATGTGCCTGATAGACCGCCAAAAGGTAGAAGTTGCAGAAGAGTATTTCCGCAAGCATGGAGCCGCATCCACTATTTTTGGGCGCCTGGTACCAGCTGTTCGCCAGTTAATCAGCATTCCAGCCGGTTTGGCAGGTATGCATGTAGGCAAATTCCTGCTCTATACCACAATCGGTGCTGGCATCTGGAATACAGTTTTAGCAACCATCGGTTGGGGTATTTACCAATATACAGACTATAAAACAACTCAAGATGTATATCAGCAGGCATTAAAGTATAGTCATGAGCTCGGTTACATCATCTTGGCTCTTGCCGTTGTTATTGTAGCATTCCTTGCATACAAGGGGCTCAAGAAGAAATAAGAAACTAT
>JAJWOH010000206.1:0-3746 GCA_021635485.1 Segatella copri
GCAATGCCGGCTGGATGGTTCGCCCTTGCCTCGGTGTAAAGTGGGACTTCTAATTTACACAAGTTTCGCAAGTTCAGAAGTTAAAGGAGTTTAAGGAGTTAAAGGAGTTAAGACAATAGTCTTTTTGGCGTAGTTTTTAAGCAGAAAGACATACGTCTTAACTCCTTAACTTCCTTAACTCCTTTAACTTCCTGATATGTGAAAGTTCAGTTTCTCACAGTCAATCCGCCATCAGAAATTCCTCCAATTCCGCCTTTTTTCTTATTGTACTGACGGGTTACGCCACTCAAGTTTACTCCTCCAACACCTTCAGAAGTAGCATTAACACTCTGGCAGTCAACCTTGGCTTTCACGCTGCCCACGCCCTCGTTCTTGATAATCAGGTTGCCGCCCTTAAACATATCCAAGTTAACAGAGCCTACGCCCTCGTTATCCAGTTTCAGGCTTCCCATCTCAATCTTAGAGATTTTCACTGAGCCTACGCCTTCGTTATCAATACTCATATCGTCTCCAGCCACATCATCGATATTCACCGAACCAACGCCTTCGTTGGTTATCTCCAGTTTGTTGGCAAGAATCTTCCCAATCTTGACAGCACCTACACCCTCGTTATCGATTTTCAGGCGGTCGCTATTAATCGTCTTGGCATAGAATGAACCCACGCCTTCCTGTGCAATCTTCACCAGGTCAGGACTGGTGATATAAATCTTGAGTCTATTCTTTTCAGAGTTACACGCGGCAGGCACCTTGAGTTTTCCGTTGAGTCCAATCTTCACCTCGCCGTCACGATAAACCACCTTGAGTTTCTCCTTGAGCTTCTGTACGAACTCAGCATCCTTGATGGCAGAGTAATCCAACCGAACGCTGCATTCATCGCCATTGTTCTGGGTATAATAAACGCTGGCAATCACATCCACGTCAATCGCCTTGAAAGGCTTCTCGGTCAAATCATCCTGCGTAAAGTTGAGACTTCCCTTCATTTCACTGGCAGAAGATCCCATACTGCAAGAACTCAAGCCCATTGGGGCTAAGAATAAAGCGGCAGCCACCGCCCAAATACATAATTTCTTCATATCATTTCTATTTTTATGTTTCTAAATACGTAATATACCGAATACCTTTTTGTTTCGGAAATCTGATGGTTAGACGTAAGAAGATACATAAAGGTTGCAAGACAAGAGAAAAAATGCAGAAAAAAAAGTGCAACAGAAAGCTATTCTCACTGGAACAGTCTCCTGTTCTTACTGAAATAGCCTTCGTTAGTCACTGAAACAGCCTTCGTTAGTCACTGAAATAATATTCGTTGACTATTGAAGTAAGCCTCACTCCAATTTCAAGCAAGCAACACGCCATAACATTAAGGTATTCAAGGAAAAGGCACAAATTCTACAAGGCATTCCAATAGATTAATTTTTCTCTATCCCCCAATGCAAAAAATTGCCTAAAAATTTGGAAGTTACAAATTTTCAGTGTATCTTTGCAGAAGATTGTACGGCGCTCGGCAATTCGAAAGCAAGCTTTCATTGCACTCACTGACATAATCTTTGCAAAAGTATTAATTTAAATGAATCGCGTATGAAACAGGCAGAAGAAAGATACATCAGCTTGCTGACCGACTTCGGTTTCAAGCGAATTTTTGGAACAGCAATGAACAAGGATTTGCTCATTTGCTTCCTCAACAGCTTGTTTAATGGCAGACAGGTTGTGAAGGACGTGTCGTATCTGAACCCGGAGCACGTGGGAGATGTATATACCGACCGCAGAGCCATTTTTGATGTATATTGCGAAGGCGAAAACGGCGAGAAGTTCATCGTAGAAATGCAGAATGCGTACCAGACGTATTTCAAGGATCGCGCCCTTTTCTACTCTACTTTCCCGATTCGCGAACAGGCACCCAAGGGAAATGAATGGGATTTCAAACTCAATCATATCTATACCGTTGCCCTGCTCAACTTCAACATGAACGAGGATGCTTTCGACAAGGAGAAAATCCGCCATCATGTGCAGTTATGCGACACAGCTACCCACAAAGTATTTTACGACAAACTCGAATATATCTATGTAGAGATTTCCAAGTTCAACAAACCCCTGGAAGAACTGGATACGCTCTACGAGAAGTGGCTCTATGCACTGAAGAATCTCTATAAGCTTACCCAGCGCCCGAAAGAGCTGTGCGACAAGGTTTTCGACCGCCTCTTCGAGGAAGCCGAGATAGCCAAGTTTACTCCGCAGGAAATGAGGGAGTACGAGACCAGCAAGATGGCATATCGCGACATCAAGAATTCCGTAGACACCGCCAAGCGTGAAGGTATAGCCGAAGGCATGGAAAAAAGAAGTCTTGAGATTGCCAGAAAGATGCTGGCAAAGGGCATAGATGAAGCGACGGTAAAGGAAATAACCGGGCTGTCGGCGGAACATATACTGCAGCTAAAAGCAGAAATATAGATTACTTACTGAACTTTCGCATGTGGTTCAAGTACGGGCTGAAGGCCCAAAAGCTCCTAGCCCAGGGCATCGCCCTGGGTATAATAGCAATCAGCAAGGCGCCCTGTAAGGGCAAAAGCTTTGTTATTACCTGGTACTTGAAAGCTTTTGCCCTTACAGGGCGACAGGCTTGCGTCCTTGATTACCCAGGGCGCTGCCCTGGGCTAGGAGCTTCTGCCCTTTCAGGGCGAGTGGAGCCAACTTGCGAAAATTCAGTAACGGAAAATTTGCAGCAGGCTTTAAAAGATTAGAATTATGATTTAAGAAAAAGAATTAAATAGCTATCGGCTGACAAGCATGGAAGAGCCAACAGATGAAATGCTGGCTCAGATTATGCATGAGGCTGCCGAAATATACAACAGAGAAAACGAAGAAGCTTACAGAAGTTATTTTGCCAATATGCAAAAACAGGCTAAAGAACAACGACAAAAATTCAATTTGAACTAATGGAGGCAAAAATACACAAACCCGTTTTAATTGTCATAGCAGGACCTAATGGTTCTGAGAAGACAACAATAACCAATCGTGTATTACACCACGAATAGCTAGAAGATTCTATTTATATCAACCCAGACAATATTGCACAAAAAGAGCAAAGAATCACCCTCCACCTCGTCACCACAACACATATCCAACATCGTATTCCCAACATTTGTTTTACTGGTTTACAGAACGACCGTAGGGAGTGATAACTTCTTTAACTTCCCTTTAACTTCTTTAACTGCTTAAACTTCTTTAACTCTTTTAACTTCTGAACTTGCCTTAAACTTGAATCATCTAATATGCGAAACTTCAAGTTTTCCGCGTTAATATTTGTTTAAAAATCAGTCCTTTTTCGGTATCGTTAACTTCTTTTATCTGATAATTGTTTAACACAACATAAGACGGGATACCCTACCCCACTCGCTTTTCAAAGATTTCAGCGGTAAGAAAAGAGAAAAAATGAGACCCTAAAAAAACGGCACCTCTTTCGGAACCCAAAATAAACGCTTAAAATATGTAAAAACGGGCCGAATTCTTAAAATATGTTTATAAAAAGCGAAAAACACCCTTCACCACCCTTCACCCGTAACTATTTGACACACAAAACGTTAAATAAAAAGGTGAAGGGTGAAGGTTTGAAAACTCTTTTTTATATATACGCGCGGCAAGGAAAAAAATCCGTTTTTTCATTTTTCTGATTATCTGGTTTTTCCAAAAATCCTAAAAAAAAGAATATAATATAAGATTTAAAATATACCCTTCACCCTTCACCTCGTCAC
>JAJWOH010000048.1:0-3389 GCA_021635485.1 Segatella copri
CTGCGGAAGTTGCCCATTCGGCAAATCCATCTTGGAGAGTAGAAATGAACATAAACCGGCTGCTCAGGAAAATGAACTTTCAGCTGGTTGCCAGTCTGTTCTGCTTTCAGACGGTCGTTACGTGAATTGCCGCCAGCGAAAGCCTGTACTCTATATCCTGTAACCTTATAGCTTTTGCGCATCACTTTCTTGCGCATATCCACTACAGGTGTCTCTGTTTCTTCTTTTTTGTTCTCTGCCTTTTGGGCATTGTTCACGTGGGCATTCTCTCGGGTTGCCTCATGATGCTGTGGCTCAGTCTTCTTCAGGGAATCAGGACCCTGCTTGTGCTGAGTTTCAGGCTCTTTTTCTTTTTTCTGTGGGGTAGTCTTAGTCTTGTCGTCTTGTGGAATCACTTGTTTGCCGTTTACCAGTTCATCAATCGCCTTACTTTGGTTCACGGTTACAACACCCTTTCCCGGTTCCTTCTTTTTGAGATGGTCCAGGTAGTTCTGCGCATTAGCTGTGAATGTTGAGCAGAGGATCATAATCAATAATGTGACGAATTGTTTCATGACTATTCCTTTTATGTTTGTCGTCTTGTTTTTAAAGCAGCACCTTATTTTTGATTCTCTCTATATATAATAAGGTGTAATGAAGAATGAAGGGATGCGCTTCACGAAGAAGGCATCCCTTCGGTAAATGCAATATCCTTATGAGATTACTTCTTCCAAGCGTCGATGATACCCTTGAAATCAGCAGCCTTCAAAGAAGCACCACCGATCAAACCACCGTCGATGTTTGGCTTAGCGAAGAGCTCAGGTGCGTTGCTAGCCTTGCAGCTACCACCATAGAGGATTGATGTATCCTCAGCAGCCTCGTTGCCATACTTCTCTGCTACGATAGAGCGGATGTATGCCAACATCTCCTCAGCCTGGTCAGAAGTAGCAGTCTTACCTGTACCGATAGCCCAGATTGGCTCGTAAGCAAGGATGATGTTCTTCCAAGCGTCAGCGCTCAAGTGGAATACTGAACCTTCCAACTCAG
The DNA here is from genome assembly GCA_021635485.1 of Segatella copri. Lineage (GTDB taxonomy): Bacteria > Bacteroidota > Bacteroidia > Bacteroidales > Bacteroidaceae > Prevotella > Prevotella copri_P. Next base: position 1,027 of record JAJWOH010000048.1, read on the forward strand.
CCTTAACAACCTCGTTCTGCTTCTCAGCCTCACGCTCCTCGAGAGTCTCACCGCAGCAGAAGATAACCTTCAAACCGTTAGCCAAAGCCAACTCTACCTTCTCCTTCAAGATCTCTGCTGTCTCGCCATAGTACTGACGACGCTCTGAGTGACCGAGGATAACATACTGAGCACCTGTGCTCTTAACCATCTCAGCTGAAACCTCACCAGTGAAAGCACCCTTAGCCTTGTCTGCGCAGTTCTCAGCACCGAGACCTACAATCTCTGAATCCAAAACCTGAGCTACAGAAGCCAAGTGGATGAATGGAGTACAGATTACTACGTCGCAGTTTGGTTTGTCTGCTACCAATGCCTCGTTGATCTCCTTAGCGAGAGCAACACCGTCCTGCAGGTTCATGTTCATTTTCCAGTTACCTGCTACAATTTTCTTTCTCATTTTTCTTTTCTTTTTAAAAGTTGATAATATTCTGTTCGAATTCTCTTTCTTTCTGATCCAGGCGCCCCAAGCCCAAAGCCGGTCGGCGATGGTGAGGAGTACCAGCGGAATGATGAACCAGGAGATGACGCCAGCTATCTTCTTGGCGGCACTTACTTCCGGCATCTTGCCTATCTCGGTTTTCTCCAGTGGCTTGTCGCCGAGCTCTGCCATGTCAGGCAAATCGTTGTGGCTCCATTTCCGGATGATGGTTCCGTTCTTCAGCAGAAGAAGACCCGGGTTGCTGCGGATTACCGTCTTCAGCGTAGTCTCGTCTGTGACATAGAAGGGATATTCCGCTCCTGTTATGTCCTGCCAGTGCTTGATGGCTTTCTCCGTACTTGCCGTGAGGCAGAGAAACCGGTAGCCGTGGTCGTTGGCATATTCGTAAATCTCATCGATATTGCCGAAGTTGCTGTCGTCGGCAAATTCCAGATGTGGCGAAACCAGGAGGAAGGTGTAGCCTTTATCGTGAATCACTTCCTGGGTGATGTCTTCTCCCGTCTTGGCATCTGCTATGCTGAAGTCGTGGATGGGAGGTACGTAGCCTTCTTCGGTCTGAACCGTCTTGCTGTCGATGAAGGTCCAGGTGGAGTCGGGATAGTTGTCTATCGTAAACTCCTTCCGTTCTCCGTTCTTCTCCAGGATGAAGGTGGTATCAAACTTGGGTTGCTTGGCTCCCTTCGGAATCTCCATGCCCTTGGCAATGTTGACACCTATATGATAAGGACGGAAGTCGAATTGCGGAAGATACCACAGACTCCAGATGCTCATCACGATGGAGAAGAGGAAGGTGTAGTTGATAGCAATCCACTGGGTTGGTTTGGATACCAGCTGTGGCATTTCCAACGGTTTCTTCCAGAGTAGGATAGCGATGGCAAGGAGGATGAGGTTCTTGACGAACGTCTCCATGTTGGTGAGTACGATGGCATCACCGAAGCAGCCGCAATCTTTCACCGGGTCTGCGATGACAATCCACAGGGTAATCAGCGTCATCACGCTCATCACGAGCAGCGCAATCTTGCTGACCAGTTTTCTGCGGATGGCAAGGAGTAAGAAGATACCGATGGCAAACTCGCACATCGCCAGCACGATAGACATCAGCAATGTGCTCCATGAAGGGAACATCCAGTCGATGTGCAGCGCCTCCAGATAGTCGGTTATCTTGTATTGCGTACCTAATGGGTCAATTCCCTTCACGAATCCTGAGAAAATGAAGGTTGCTGCCATCAGAAGTCGCCCGATATTGACCGCTATCTTTGTTAATATGTGAGTTGCCTTATTCTCCATCATTTGATATTTTACTTCTCGCTCATCTTGATGGCACCGAAGACGGCATAGTTGATGATGTCCATATAGTTGGCATCAATACCTTCAGAAACGAGGGTAGCGCCTGCGATGTCTTCAATTTCCTTTACGCGCTGAATCTTGGTCAGGATGAAGTCGGTATAACTGCTGACTCTCATCGAGCGCCATGCCTCATCATAGTCATGGTTCTTCCTGAGCATCAGTTCCAGCGCCTCCTTTGCATGGAGGTCGTATAGTTTCATAGCCTCTTCTGGTGTCATATCCACTTCATCCACGAAAGGCTTTTCGAGCTGGATGAGTCCTATGATACCATAATTAATAAGGGCGATGAATTCCGGACGGATACCTTCGCCAACCAAAGATTCTTTCTTGATTTCAAGCGAGCGGATGCGCTTCGCCTTGATATAGAGCTGGTCTGTCAGAGAAGAAGGACGCAAGATTCTCCAAGAGGCTCCATAATCATGAAGCTTCTTCTCAAATAATGTCCTGCATTCACTCATGACATCCTTAAACTGCTGTTCTGTTTTCAATAAATCTGCCATAATAATTTCGAAATTCGGTGCAAATTTACGCATTTATT
>JAJWOH010000048.1:3489-5987 GCA_021635485.1 Segatella copri
TTCAATAAATCTGCCATAATAATTTCGAAATTCGGTGCAAATTTACGCATTTATTGTGAAATAGCCAAATATTTATTTTGTTTTTCGCTTAATTAATAGTAACTTTTGATAAGTTACGCTGCACTCGGAAGAAAAAATAAATCGCGATTTATTTTGTTTTTCGCTCGATTTGCAGTAACTTTGCACCCCGAAAGTAAAAAGAGTATGAGAAATTTGACCAATGCCGAACTGGCACAGATACTGGATAAGGATATATTTCATAAGATTTCAGAGGCAGCAGACGGGCTGTCTGTGGAGTGTTATGTTGTAGGTGGATATGTGCGTGACCTCTTCCTGGAGCGACCTTCCAATGATATTGATGTCGTTGTGGTTGGTAGCGGTATAGAGGTAGCTTCTGCCTTGAAGAAGATGCTCGGAAGAAAGGCGCATCTCTCTGTGTTCCGTAATTTCGGAACAGCACAAGTGAAGTATCAGGATACTGAAGTGGAGTTTGTTGGCGCCCGTAAGGAGAGCTATCATCGCGATTCCAGAAAGCCTATCGTGGAAGATGGAACGCTGGAGGATGACCAGAATCGCCGCGACTTTACCATCAATGCGATGGCTATCTGTCTGAACAAAGACCGTTTTGGAGAACTCGTAGATCCTTTTGATGGTGTCTACGATATGGAAGATGGTATCATTGCCACTCCGCTCGACCCCGATATCACTTTTTCTGACGACCCGCTGCGTATGATGCGTTGCGTGCGTTTCGCTACCCAACTCAATTTCCAGATAGAGGAGGAAACCTATGATGCGCTTTCACGTAATGCCGAGCGCCTGAAGATTATCAGTGCTGAGCGCATCTGCGACGAGATGAACAAGATTATGCTCTCCAAGCACCCGAGCAGCGGTTTTTATTATCTGAAAGATACTGGTCTGCTCGATCTGATTCTGCCGGAACTGGTGGCGATGGACAAGGTGGAAACGCGAAACGGCAGGGCACATAAGAATAATTACGACCATACGATGGAGGTGCTCGAGAATGTGTGCAAGCATTCTGATAACCTCTGGCTCCGCTGGGCTGCTCTCTTCCACGACATCGGTAAACCGAAGAGCAAGCGCTGGGATAACAATATCGGTTGGACATTCCACAGCCATAATATAATAGGTGCAAAGATGATACCGGGTATCTTCCGCCGTATGAAACTTCCGATGGATGCGAAGATGAAGTATGTGCAGAAGCTGGTAGAACTCCACATGCGTCCGATTGTGATTGCTGATGAAGAGGTTACCGACAGTGCCGTTCGCCGTCTGCTGAATGATGCCGGTGATGACATCAACGACCTGATGACGCTCTGCGAGGCAGATATCACCAGCAAGAACCAGGTACGCAAGCAGCGATTCCTGGATAATTTCAAGATGGTGCGCGAGAAACTGGTTGATCTGCAGGAACGTGATTATAAGCGACTTCTACAGCCATGTATCGATGGCAATGAGATTATGGAGATGTTCCATCTTACACCTTGCCGCGAGGTAGGTACCCTGAAGCAGTATCTCAAGGATGCCGTACTTGACAATAAGGTGGCTAATGAGCGCGAACCGTTGATGGAGCTTCTGATGAAGAAGGCTCAGGAGATGGGACTGGTAAATGCAGAAAACTCAAAATAGAGAATAATTTTTGTTAAATAACGGCTCCTTGCGAGCCGTTATTCATTTATTATTAGTACTTTTGCAGCGCTTTTAAAACTTAAAGGCGTATAAAAGTTTTCGCTGGAGGGTGAAAAAACATTTGAATAAGAGAAGATAAAAGATTAAATAATAAATTATAATATATAAAATAGGTATGAAAATTAAAAGCGTTTTGTTTGTTGCAGCAGTTTGTGTTCTTGCTGCGTTGACATCATGTGGTGGAAGTAAGAAGGGCGGTCTGCCTGACTTCAGCGACGATGAGTTCGCTGTGGCTACTATCGGTACTTCCAGCGCCGCATTGCAGACTACCTATCCTGCTACCATCAAGGGTATTCAGGATGTAGAGGTACGTCCTAAGGTTTCTGGTTTTATCACTAAGGTTTTTGTACACGAGGGACAAACTGTATCAGCAGGTCAGGCTTTGTTCTCTATTGATAGCGAGACCTATCAGGCTGCTGTCCGTTCTGCAGCTGCCACTGTAAATACAGCTAAGGCACAGGCTAATACAGCCAAGTTGACCTATCAGAACAATAAGAAATTGTATGATAACAAGATTATCGGTGAATTTGAACTCTCTACAGCAGCTAACAGCTATGCAACAGCTAAGGCTCAGGTAGCTCAGGCAGAGGCAGCATTGGCTTCAGCCCGCGAGCAGTTGGCTTGGTGTACCGTTACCAGTCCTTCTGCTGGTGTAGTAGGTAGTCTTCCTTTCAAGGTGGGTGCTTTGGTAAGTGCTTCTGGTCAGGCTCTTACTACCGTTTCCAATATCAGTACTATGGAGGTATTCTTCTCACTCTCTGAGTCTCAGATTCTGAATATGTCTAAGACCA
>JAJWOH010000048.1:6087-22110 GCA_021635485.1 Segatella copri
ATGTCTAAGACCAATGGTAGCGTTCAGGCTGCTATTGCTTCTTTCCCAGCTGTCAAGTTGCAGTTGGCAGACGGTTCTATCTATAATCATCCAGGTAAGGTGGTTAAGATGAGTGGTGTCATCGATGCTACTTCCGGTTCTGTCTCTCTCATCGCTCACTTCGCTAACCCAGAGAAGTTGCTGAAGAGTGGTGGTGCAGGTTCTATCGTTGTTCCTAACGATCATAACAGTGCTATCGTTATCCCTCAGGAGGCTTGCTCTCAGGTTCAGGATAAGATCTTCGTTTATATCGTAACCAAGGATAACAAGGTGAAGTATTCTGAGATCAAGGTCAATCCACAGGATGATGGCAAGAACTATATCGTAACTGCAGGTCTTCATGTAGGCGATCGTATTGTTTTGAAGGGTATTACCAAGTTGACCGATGGTCAGCAGATCAAGCCTATCACTCTGGAGCGCTACAATCAGAAGATTGCTGAGGCTACCAAGTTGGCTGAGTCTCAGGATAACGCTCATGCCTTCGCTACTGCTATGGGCGGAAAGAAGTAATATATAATAAGGTATAAAGAAAAATAGTAAATTATGTCATTTACAAACTTTATAAAGCGCCCGGTTCTTTCGACGGTGGTTTCCATCTTCTTCGTCTTGCTGGGTATCATCGGCTTGGTATCGCTGCCTATCGAGCAGTATCCGAATATCGCGCCGCCTACCATCTCGGTATCTACTACCTATCAGGGTGCCGATGCCCAGACGGTGTTGAACTCTGTCATCGCTCCTCTGGAGGAGAGCATCAACGGTGTGGAGAACATGACTTATATGACCTCTTCTGCGTCTAACTCTGGTTTTGCTCAGATTACCGTTTACTTCAAGCAGGGTTCCGACCCAGATATGGCTGCGGTCAACGTACAGAACCGTGTGTCTCAGGCGCAGTCTCTGCTGCCTGCCGAGGTTACCAGGGTGGGTGTCACTGTAACCAAGCGTCAGAGTTCCAACGTTATCATGTTCGCTCTGACTACAGACGATGGCCGTTACGACGACCAGTTTGTTACCAACTATGCCCTGATTAACGTCATTCCTCAGTTGAAGCGTATCAGTGGTGTGGGTGATGTGCAGAGCCCTTCTACCCGTAACTACTCTATGCGTATCTGGTTGAAGCCAGAGAAGATGAAGGAGTTCGGACTGGTTCCTTCTGATGTTTCTCAGGCTTTGGCAGAGCAGAATATCGAGGCTGCCCCTGGTAGCTTTGGTGAGAGCTCGGATATGCAGTATGAATATACCTTGCGTTACAAGGGTCGTTTGAAGACTCCAATGGAGTATGAGAACATCCTTATCAAGAGCAATACTTCCGGTCAGACGCTCCGTTTGGGCGAAATTGCCAAGGTTGAGTTGGGTGGTTTGCAGTATAATGTAAACCTGCTCAATGATGGTCAGCCTGCCGTGCTGGGTATGGTTCAGCAGATTGCCGGTTCCAACGCTACCCAGATTGCAAGCGACGTAAAGAAGACGTTGGATGAACTGGAGAAGAGTTATCCTCCTGGGTTGAAGAATGTCATCCTGATGGATGTTACCGAATTCTTGTTCGCATCTATCGAGGAGGTTATCTTCACCTTGATCATTACCCTGGTACTGGTGTTCATCGTAGTGTATATCTTCTTGCAGGACTTCCGTTCTACGCTGATTCCTATGATTGCCGTACCTGTGGCTCTGGTCGGTACGTTCCTCTTCCTTTGGATCTTCGGATTCTCCATCAACCTGCTTACGCTGTCAGCCCTGCTGCTGGCTATTGCGATTGTGGTCGATGATGCCATTGTGGTGGTCGAGGCGGTTCACGCCAAGCTCGACCAGGGTTACAAGAGTGCCCTTACTGCATCTATCGATGCGATGAACGAAATCTCCAGCGCCATCATCTCTATTACATTGGTGATGTCTGCCGTGTTCGTTCCTGTATCATTCATCGGTGGTACTTCCGGTTACTTCTACCGTGAGTTCGGTGTAACCATGGCTGTATCTATCGTTATTTCGGCTATCAATGCGTTGACTTTGTCTCCTGCACTCTGTGCAGTATTGCTGAAGCCACACGAGGAGGGTCACGAGAAGAAGATGTCTTTCGTAGACCGTTTTCACGCAGGATTCAACTATCAGTTTGAGAAGATTACCAATAAATATAAGGGTGGTGTCAAGTGGGTTATCAACCACGGCATTATCGCAGGTAGCCTCGTGGCTGTCAGCATCGTAGGTCTGGTTGCCCTGATGGGTACTACCAAGACGGGTCTGGTGCCTGATGAGGATACCGGTACTATCTTCGCTTGTATCTCTACAGCTCCTGGTACTTCTCAGGAACGTACAGCCGAGGTGGTTAAGCAGGTAGATAAGATGCTGGCTAACAACCCAGCCATCGCAACCCGTAACGCCATCATGGGTTATAGCTTTATCGGTGGTGCCGGTTCTAACCAGGGTACCATCATCGTGAAGCTGAAGCCATTCGAGGAGCGTCCGGGTGGATTCTTCCACCGTATCAAGGAGGCTTGTACAGGTGGCGGTATCGAGGCGCTGTTTGTCAACCCAATGGAATATACTTCTGTATTGGGTATGATCTACAAGCAGACTGCTACGATCAAGGATGCACAGGTTCTTGCCTTTGCTCCACCTATGATTTCCGGTTTCTCTATGCAGAATGGTATTACCATGACCATGCAGGATAAGACTGGTGGCGACTTGAACAAGTTCTTTGATAATGTGAAGAAGTTCCTGGCTGAGTTGAACAAGCGCCCTGAGATTCAGACCGCTCAGACTCAGTATAACCCTAACTATCCTCAGTATATGGTGGATGTAGATGTTGCCAAGACCAAGCAGGCAGGTATCTCTCCATCTTCTGTATTGGCTGTGATGCAGGGTTATCTCGGTGGTCTCTACGCATCTAACTTCAATGCTTATGGTAAGCTCTACCGTGTGATGATTCAGGCTGGTCCTGAGAGTCGTATGCGTCCAGACGATCTGAGCAAGATTTATGTGCGTTGTGCTGATGGCACCATGTCTCCTGTAAGCGAGTTCGTGAACTTGAAGAAGATTTATGGTCCTGCTAACATCACCCGATTCAACCTGTTTACCTCTATGGATGTATCTGTAACTCCTAACAGCGGTTACTCTACCGGTGACGGTATGAAGGCGATTGCTGAGGTTGCCAAGGAGACATTGCCAGAGGGTTACGGCTATGAGTACTCTGGCTTGACCCGTTCTGAGGCTGAGTCCAGCAACTCTACAGGTTTGATCTTTGCACTCTGTATCGTATTCGTTTACCTGATCTTGAGTGCCCAGTACGAGAGTTACATCTTGCCATTGTCTGTAGTGCTGTCTATCCCATTCGGTTTGGCAGGTGCGTTCATCTTCACCAACCTCTTCGGTCACTCTAACGATATCTACATGCAGATTTCGTTGATTATGTTGATTGGTCTGTTGGCTAAGAACGCCATCCTTATCGTACAGTTTGCCCTCGAGCGTCGTCGTACGGGTATGGCTATCAAGTACTCAGCTATCCTGGGTGCCGGTGCCCGTCTCCGTCCTATCCTGATGACCTCTCTGGCGATGGTTATCGGTCTGTTGCCTCTGATGTTCGCATCAGGTGTAGGTAAGAATGGTAACCAGACCTTGGGTGCTGCCGCCGTAGGTGGTATGTTGATCGGTACTATCTGTCAGATCTTCGTGGTTCCTGCTCTCTTTGCAGTCTTCCAGTGGTTGCAGGAGAAGTTGACCCCAATGAAGTTCGAGGACGAGATGAACGAGGAGGTAGCTGCCGAATTGGAGCAGTATGCCAACGCCGCTCACGAAATGAAGGGTATCGAGAAGAAGTAATAACGCAATGTAACTTCAAAGGAAACAATGAAAAAGAATTTAAATATCATCATATTGGGTCTCGCAGCGCTCTCCCTGAGCAGCTGCAAGACACTCTACGGAAAGTATGAGCGTCCGGAGGTGAAGACCAGCGGTATCGTTCGCGATGTAGCTTCTGATACAGATACATTGGCTGTAAAGGATACTACTACCTTCGCCAATATCCCTTGGCGCAGTGTCTTTACCGATCCTCAGCTCCAGTCAATCATTGAGAAGGGATTGAACAACAATGTCAACCTCCTCAATGCGGCTTTGAACGTGAAGATAGCAGAAGAGCAGCTGAAGTGTGCCAAGTTGGCATTCGTGCCTTCTCTGGCTTTCACTCCTCAGGGAACCATCGCTTCCTGGGATGGTCAGGCTGCCACCAAGACTTACACGATGCCTGTTACAGCCAGCTGGATGGTAGACCTCTTCGGCAACCTGCTCTCTCAGAAGCGCAGTGCCCAGATGGCGCTGCTCCAGTTGCAGGATTATCAGGTATCTGTCAAGACCAACCTCATCGCCAACATCGCCAACATGTATTATACTCTGTTGATGCTCGACAAGCAGGTGGAGCTGGTTAACAATATGGAAGGATTGACCAAGGATACTTGGGAGACTATGCAGAAGATGCACGATCTCAGATTGGGTTACCGTACACCAGCCATCCAGTCAGCTGAGTCTAACTACTATTCTGTGTTGACCCAGAAGACCGATCTGTTGCGCCAGATTCGTGAGACAGAGAACTCTCTGAGTCTGCTCATCGGCGACCAGGCACATAGCATCGCCCGTGGCAAGTTGGATAACCAGAGTCTTCCTTCTAATTTCTCAACCGGTGTAGGCATCCAGTTGCTCAACAACCGTGCTGATGTCCACGCAGCCGAGATGAATCTTGCCCAGTGCTTCTATGGTGTAGAGACCGCCCGCAGCAAGTTCTATCCATCTATCACTATTTCCGGTACAGGTGCCTTCACCAATTCAGGTGGTATGGGCATCGTGAACCCAGGTAAGTGGTTGCTCTCAGCTGTAGGTTCTCTTACCCAGCCAATTTTCCAGAACGGCCGTATCATTGCCGGTTTAAAGGTGGCTAAGATGCAGTATGAGCAGGCTTACAACACCTGGCAGAATACCGTGCTGAAGGCTGGTAGCGAGGTGAGCAATGCGCTTGTTCTCTACAACTACTCTGATGAGAAGAGCAAGATAGAGCAGAAGCGAATAGAAGTACTCGAGAAGAATGTAGAATCTACCAGGGAATTGATGGGTATTGCAGGCAGCTCTTACCTTGAAATCATCCAGGCACAGTCTTCACTCCTCAACGTACAGCTTTCTAAGGTAGCTGATGACTTCTACAAGATGCAGGCAGTAGTAAATCTCTACTATGCATTGGGTGGAGGAGCTAAGTAGTTTATAGTTAATAATTAATAGTTTATAGTTATGGCTAGTATAATAAGTCCAAAGGCAGAGGTTTCTCCAAAGGCTAAGATTGGAGACAACTGCAAGATATATCCATTCGCCTATATTGAGGACGATGTGGTCATCGGCGACAACTGTACCATCTATCCATTCGTGAGCATCATGAACGGTACTCGCATGGGTAATAATAATAAGGTGTTCCAGGCAGCCGTTATCGCTGCGCTCCCACAGGACTTCCACTTTACAGGTGAGGAGAGTGAGGTAGTCATCGGCGATAACAATACCATCCGTGAGAACGTGGTTATCAACCGTGGTACCCATAAGGGCGGCAAGACCGTTCTGGGCAACAACAACTTCCTGATGGAAGGTGCCCATGTCTCTCACGATACCGTAATCGGCAACGGTTGCGTATTCGGTTATGGTACCAAGATTGCGGGCGACTGTGTGATTGGTAACGGTGTCATCTACTCAACATCTGTAGTAGAGAACGCCAAGACTAGAGTAGGCGACTTGGCGATGATTCAGGCAGGTACTGCCTTCTCTAAGGATATTCCTCCTTATATCATTGCCGGTGGAAAGCCTGTGAAGTATGCAGGTCCTAACACCATCATCATGGAAGCAGCTGAGCTTACCGAGAAGGTTCGCAAGCATATTGCTAATGCCTACCGACTGGTATTCCATGGTCAGACATCCCTCTTCGATGCCATTAACCAGATCAAGGATCAGGTGCCAGATGGACCGGAGATTCAGAACATCATCCAGTTCCTGGAGAGTTCAGAGAAGGGTGTCATCACTAAGATGTAAAGATTGTGTAGATGTTGGGATTTTTTCATCCCTAATATTGTATTTGTAAATTAGTAAATTCAAGTCATACCTATTTGAATTTTACTTAGTATGTGAAGGGCTGGCCGTGAGGTTGGCCCTTTTCCTTTTTCAATTGAACTTAACTTTTGCCTGTGGTTCGATTAATTAATTGAATAAATGTAAATAAATGCTATTTTATTTTGTAATTTCTTCGTTTATGCGTATCTTTGCAGACAATTTGGGTCATTGTGCCCTTTTGGTTTTAAGTTAGTAAAGATTTTTAAAAATGAGAAAGAAACAATATAAGCCTAGCAATCATCGTGGATTGCAGGTCATTACTTTGTGTATCAGTACCGCTATGGTGCTCATTTTGTTGGGATTAGTTATCTTCTCTGTCCTCATGGGACGTAATCTATCTTCCTATGTGAAGGAGAATCTCGTGGTGCAGGTAATGCTCGAACAGGATATGACTAACCCGGAGGGATTGCAGATGTGTAAACGCCTGAATGCAAGACCTTATGTCAATACGCTGACTTATATCACCAAGGAAGAGGCACTGAAAGAAGCTACCCGCGATTTGGGTGCCGACCCGAGCGAGTTTGCCGGTGTCAACCCTTTCCAGCCTTCCATAGAGATTACGACGAAGGCAGATTACGCGAACAATGATTCATTGAAGTGGATTGCCAAGGAACTGAAGGCATATCCGCGTGTTACCGAGGTTACTTATCAGCACGACCTGATAGAACAGGTGAACAATTCGTTGGCAAAGATCAGTATCGGATTACTGATTGTAGCAGCCCTGCTCACCTTCATCTCGTTCTCGCTGATTAACAATACGGTGCGTCTGGGTATCTATGCCCGCCGTTTCTCCATCCATACGATGAAGTTGGTAGGTGCATCCTGGGGCTTTATCCGCCGTCCGTTCTTGCGCAAGGCTGTGCTTGTGGGTGTTGTTTCAGCCCTGCTGGCAGATGGTTTTCTGGGCGGTTGTCTCTATGCATGGTCGCTCCACGAACCGGAACTGATGAATGTTTTGGGCTGGCAGGAACTTGCCATCACCGGCGGCTCCGTCTTCCTCTTCGGTATCATCATCACCGCCTTCTGTGCCTGCATCTCAGTCAATAAGTTCCTGAAGATGAAGGCGGGAGACCTTTATAAGATTTAGTTAATAGTTAAAAGTTAATAGTTTATAGCAATCTTGCTATCAACATTCAACATTCAACACTCAACATTCAACATTAAAAAAATGGATAAGAAGAATTTAGCATTCGACAAGATGAACTTTATCTTGTTAGGCATCGGAATGGCGATTATCATCATCGGTTTTCTGCTGATGAGTGGCGCCGGTTCTAACGAGCATACCTTTGATACTGATATTTTCAGTACCCGTCGCATCGTTGTAGCACCAACTGTAACATTGATAGGTTTCCTTTCAATCATCTATGCGGTGATTCACAAACCGAAAGACAATGAATAATTTATAATTAATATACATATTATTATTAGATGGATTTTATTCAGACTATCATTATCTCTATCGTAGAGGGACTGACTGAGTTCTTGCCTGTATCCAGTACGGGCCACATGATTATAGTAGAAAATTTGCTGGGTGTAGATATCCAGGATAAGTTTGTCAACGCCTTTACTGTCATCATCCAGTTTGGCGCCATCCTTTCTGTCATCTGTCTGTATTGGAAGAGATTCTTCTATCCAGAGGCTGTGAAGACCGGTGAGAAGACCTATTGGAAGGCGATGTTCGATTTCTATGCCCGTCTGCTTGTAGGTACCGTGCCTGCCGTGGTATTGGGTCTTGCCTTCAATGATTTCATAGAGTCAAACCTTGGCAATGTACAACTGGTGGGCTGGATGCTTGTCATCGGCGGTATTTTCATGCTCTTCTGCGATAAGATATTCAATAAAGGCAGCGAACAGACCAAGCTTACTTACAAGCGTGCCCTGATTATCGGTTTCATCCAGTGTATAGCGATGATTCCTGGTGTATCGCGCTCCATGTCAACCATCGTGGGTGGTATGTCCCAGCGTCTTACCCGCAAGGCAGCAGCCGAGTTCTCATTCTTCCTGGCAGTGCCAACCATGTTTGGCGCCACCTGTCTCGAGGTTTATAAGCTCATCAGCCATGGCGGCGGCTCATTGCTCACCCAGGGCAACAACCTGTTCACATTGATATTAGGCTCAGTGGTGGCATTCATCGTTGCCATTCTCGCCATCAAGTTTTTCATCAATTATGTCACCAAGTACGGTTTTGCAGCTTTCGGCTGGTACCGTATCGTAGTAGGACTTATCATTATCATCTGCGGCCTTTGCGGTGTAGATATGCAGATGGTTGACTAAACATACACTATGGATTTCAGAAAAGGAGAAATTATTGCCATCGACAAGCCTTATCGCATGTCGAGTTTCGGAGCCCTGGCACATGTTCGCTATCTCCTCAGCAAGAAGCTCGGTTTTAAGGTGAAGATAGGACATGCCGGTACGCTCGATCCCCTTGCCACTGGCGTGCTGGTGCTCTGCACCGGTAAATGTACCAAGCAGATAGAACAGCTGCAGACCCATACTAAGGAGTATACAGCTACCCTGCAGCTCGGTGCTACTACCGCCAGCTACGATAAGGAACACAGCGTGAATCACACCTATCCTACGAAGCATATCACCCGCCAGCTGGTGGAGGAAACGCTTAAGCAGTTTGTGGGCGAGATTCAGCAGGTTCCGCCTACCTACAGCGCCGTAAAGGTAAATGGCGACCGCTCTTATGCCTTGCGCCGGGCAGGCGAAGAGGTTCAGCTCAAGCCGAAGACCGTGCGTGTAGACGAGATAGAACTCACCGATTATAACGATGAGGAGAAGACCGCCAGCATCCGTGTGGTTTGCGGCAAAGGCACTTACATCCGCTCCCTCGCCCGTGATATCGGCAGGGCTCTCGATAGTGGCGCCTACCTTACCGCCCTCCGCCGTACCAAGGCAGGAAGTTTCGCAGTAGAAAACTGCATCAGTTTTGATCATTTCCAGGAATGGCTTGATGAGCAGCCTCTCGAAGACAGCCTTCAGCCATCCAAGTAATAAAAAATATAACATGAAGCTATCACAATTTAACTTTAAGTTGCCAAAAGATCAGGTGGCACTTTATCCACATAAGGCAAAGCACGTGGTAAAAACGGCTAGTGGTGAACGTACATTCGAGATTACTCGCCGCGACGAGTCCCGACTCATGGTTCTCCACAAGAAGTCAGAAACCATCGAGATGTACAAGAAAGATGAAAACGGCAAGGATATGGTTGATGCCGATGGCAATCCAGTATTCCTGCAGTTCAAGGATATCGTGAATTACTTCGAAGAGGGCGATACCTTCATCTTCAACAATACCAAGGTTTTCCCAGCCCGTCTTTATGGTACCAAGGAGAAGACCGATGCCAAGATTGAGGTGTTCCTGCTCCGTGAGCTCAATCCTGAGATGCGCCTTTGGGACGTATTGGTAGAGCCTGCCCGCAAGATCCGTATCGGCAACAAGCTTTTCTTCGATGATGTCAACGAGATGGTTGCCGAGGTTATCGACAATACCACCAGCCGTGGCCGTACCCTCCGTTTCCTCTATGATGAGGATGGCAATCATGATGTCTTCAAGCGTTCGCTCTTCGCTCTGGGTGAGGCTCCGCTTCCTCGCTACGTTATCGATGCACGTGAGGATCATCACGCTACAGAGGATGATATGGACGATTTTCAATGTGTTTTCGCTGAGGTAGAGGGTGCTGTTACTGCACCTGCTACCGGTCTTCACTTCTCACGCGAGCTGATGAAGCGTATGGAGATCAACGGTATCAACGAGGCTTATATCACCCTGCATTGCGGTCTGGGCAACTTCCACGATATTGAGGTGGAGGACCTTACCAAGCACAAGATGGATTCAGAGCAGATGATGATCAGCCAGGAGGCATGTGATCTGGTTAACAAGACCAAACTTGCCGGCCATCGCGTCTGCGCTATCGGTACCAGTGTGATGAAGGCAACAGAAACGGCTGTAGGCACCGATGGTATGATGAAGGCTTTCGATGGATGGACCAACAAGTTCATCTTCCCTCCATACGATTTTGGTCTTGCTGACTGTGCCGTAGTTAATTTCTATCATCCGGAGTCAACCCTGATGATGAGTACTGCAGCCTTTGGCGGTTACGAGTTGGTTTACGAGGCATACAAGATGGCTGTGAAGAATGGCTATATGTTTGGCTGCTATGGTGATTCATTGTTGATGCTTCCAGATTAAACAGTGGTATAAACAGTTTTTATACACATAGAAGTTGTTGATATTCTAGGTTTTAGCTTAGTTATCCACAATTTTATGAGAGTGTGAATAAGTATGTATCAGGTATATTTAAGTCTCGGTACGAATTTGGGCAACCGAAAGCGCAACATTCGCGAGGTAATAGAAAAGATAGGAGAGCAGATTGGTGTGGTAGAGCGCCAGTCTGCTCTTTACGAAACCAAGCCTTGGGGTTATTCATCTCCCAACGACTATATCAATGCCTGTGTGCTGGTTCTCACCACGATGGCCCCGCGCCAGGTGCTGGAGGCTACGCAGCGCATAGAGCGCGAAATGGGGCGTACCATGAAGTCGGTGGATAGCGAATACCAGGACCGCATCATCGACATTGATATCCTGATGATAGATGACTTGGTGATAGATGAGCCCGATTTCAAGGTTCCTCATCCGTTGATGGAGGAGCGTGAATTCGTGATGAAACCGCTGAAGGAGATACTCAGGTAATTTAAATTTAGTAAGTATGCAAAAACGGGCTAGGAGTTTTTTCGCTCCCAGCCCGTTTCCTGTTTCTTATCTTTATTCCTGCTCTTTTTTTATGCAAGAAAAATCCCACCGCTCTTGCGAACGATGGGATTCTGTTCTGTTAAGCAATGTGTCTACCTAAGCTGATTACTTACGAAGACCGAGGGCCTTGATGATAGCACGATAGCGATTGATGTCGCGATCATACAAGTAATCGAGCAATGCACGACGCTTTCCTACAAGCTGTGTCAACGCACGTGTTGTAGTATAATCTTTACGGTTCTTCTTAACATGTTCCGTCAAATGAGCAATACGGTATGAGAACAATGCTATCTGGCTCTCAGCTGAACCAGTATCAGAGTTAGACTTTCCGTACTTGCTAAAGATCTCTTCTTTTTTTGCTTTGTCTAAATACATAGCTGTAAAAACTTAATTTAATAAAATATGAATATGTTTAATTTTGTGCATCTGATGACCTTCCTCACGGTGGTTTCATTAAAAATGCGGTGCAAAGATACAACTTTTTGCCGAATTATGCAAACATTTCGGGATTTTTTTGTAATTTTGCACCCAAATTTAAGTATTTAAGGTAAAAATTAAAATGCAAGACATTAGAAACATTGCAGTTATTGCACACGTTGACCATGGTAAGACTACATTGGTCGACAAGATGATGCTCGCCGGTAAGCTGTTCCGCGACGGCCAGGATAACAGCGGCGAAGTGCTCGATTCCAACGACTTGGAGCGCGAGCGTGGTATCACCATTCTCTCAAAGAATGTATCTATCAATTGGAAAGGTACTAAGATTAATATCCTCGATACTCCTGGACACTCTGACTTCGGTGGTGAGGTTGAGCGCGTGCTCAACATGGCAGATGGATGCCTCCTCCTCGTCGATGCTTTCGAGGGTCCGATGCCTCAGACCCGTTTCGTGCTCCAGAAGGCATTGCAGCTCGGACTGAAGCCTATCGTCGTTGTTAATAAGGTAGATAAGCCTAACTGTCGCCCTGAAGAGGTGTACGAGATGGTATTCGACCTGATGTGCGACCTCGATGCTACAGAAGACCAGCTCGACTTCCCAGTAGTTTACGGTTCTGCCAAGAACGGCTGGATGGGCGAGGACTATAATCATCCAACAGACAATATCGATTATCTGCTCGATAAGATTATTGAGGTTATCCCAGCTCCTAAGCAGCTCGAGGGTACTCCACAGCTCCTTATCACATCACTCGATTACAGCTCTTATACTGGTCGTATCGCCGTAGGTCGTGTACACCGCGGTACATTGAAGGACGGCATGAATGTTACCATCTGCCACCGCGACGGAACCCAGGAGAAGACCAAGATCAAGGAGCTCCACACCTTCGAGGGTATGGGCCACAAGAAGACCGATCATGTAGATTCAGGCGATATCTGTGCCGTTATCGGCTTGGAGAAGTTCGAGATTGGTGATACCATCTGCGATTTCGAGAATCCTGAGCCACTGCCTCCAATCGCTGTCGATGAGCCTACCATGAGCATGCTCTTCACCATCAACGATTCACCATTCTTCGGTAAGGAAGGCAAGTTCTGTACATCACGCCACATCCAGGAGCGCTTGAACAAGGAGCTCGAGAAGAACCTCGCTCTCCGCGTACAGCCTTACGAGGATTCTACCGATAAGTGGATTGTATCAGGCCGTGGTGTGCTCCATCTCTCTGTACTCATCGAGACCATGCGCCGCGAGGGCTATGAGCTCCAGGTAGGTCAGCCTCAGGTTATCTATAAGGAGATTGACGGTGTGAAGTGCGAGCCTGTAGAGGAGTTGACCATCAACGTACCAGAGGAGTTTGCTTCTAAGATGATTGATATGGTAACCCGCCGCAAGGGTGATATGACCTCTATGCTGAACATGGGCGAGCGTGTAGACATCGAGTTCGATATCCCTTCACGTGGTATCATCGGTCTGCGTACCAACGTGCTTACCGCTTCTCAGGGCGAGGCTATCATGGCTCACCGCTTCAAGGAGTATCAGCCATACAAGGGTGAAATCAGCCGCCGTTCTAACGGTAGCATGATTGCGCTCGAAACCGGTACTGCCTTTGCTTACGCTATCGATAAGCTGCAGGATCGTGGTAAGTTCTTCATCGATCCGGGTGAGGAGGTTTACGGAGGCGAGGTTGTAGGTGAGCATGTTCACGACAACGACCTGGTAGTCAACGTAACCAAGGCTAAGCAGCTTACCAACGTACGTGCTTCCGGTTCTGACGATAAGGCTCGCGTCATTCCTAAGACCGTGATGAGTCTTGAGGAGTGCCTGGAGTATATCCGTGAGGACGAGTACGTAGAGGTAACTCCAAAGAACATGCGTATGCGCAAGATTGAGCTCGATCACCTGAAGCGCAAGCGCAGCAACAAAGACTAAGCAGAAATGTTTTTGTGGAGATTTTTTAGAAAGTTTTCATTGCCCTGCTCCCTGGTTATGGGAGCATTGGGCTACCTGATATTCGCCAATGTGCCCTTCCTGGTGCCCATTGGCGATTATTGTGGTCCGAGGTTGGTAAGTCTGATGCCGGTAGTGCTGTTCTCCCTGCTCTATGTTACTTTCTGTAAGATAGAAATCAAGGAGATGAAGCCTAAGGCGTGGCATTTCATCCTCCAGCTCATCCGTACCTCGCTGTCATTGATGATGGTGGTGCTTATCTTTGAGTTCGGCTCCGATTACAGCACCAAACTGATTCTCGAGGGTGCCTTCATCTGCTTCATCTGTCCTACGGCAGCCGCCGTGGCTGTGGTTACGGAGAAGTTGGGCGGCAGTATCGGTTCGCTCACCACCTATACGGTCATCGCCAACATTTTTACGATGGTCATCATTCCGAGTCTTTTCCCGATGGTAGAGAAGGGGGCAGACGTATCGTTCCTCATGATGAGTGCGATGGTGTTCCGCAATGTCACTACCGTGCTGGTGGTGCCTCTGCTGCTTGCCTTGCTGAGCCGCAGGTTCCTGCCAAAATGGGTGGATAAGGTGAAGAATGTAAAGGATTTAGGCTTTTATATGTGGTGTTTCAACCTCACGATACTGATGGGCGAAACGGTTCGCAACATGCTCCATGCCGAGGTATCGGGCGTAACGATGCTTCTGCTGCTCTTTGTACCGCTGCTGGTATGTCTCCTCCAGTTTGCCATCGGCAAGGCGGTAGGCAGGCATTTCGGTGCGAGTATCAGTGCCGGTCAGGCGTTGGGACAGAAGAATACGGTAGTGGGCATCTGGCTCACCCTCACCTTCCTGAATCCTCTTGCTGCCGTAGCACCGGGTGCCTATGTAGTATGGCAGAATCTGGTCAATGGCTGGCAACTTTGGTATAAAGAAAAATATGGCAAGCTTAAGTGGTAAGCTTGCCATATTTTTTGTTTCTAATCCTGGGTAGGGTAGATGAGGTTTTCTTCCCTGATGCAGCAGAGCACCTCATCCAGATATTTTCTGGCTTCATATTTCGCCATAGGCAGGTCGTGGAGCAGGTAGTTGCCGCAGTCCTTTGCCGCCTGTCCCGGAATCTCACCCTCGAAATCGGCGATAAACTTAAAGGTGCGCTTCATCAGTTCCACGATGTCCTTGCTCTCCAGGTCGCCCTTGATAAGGAGATAGTTGCCCGTGAGGCATCCCATCGGTCCCCAGTAGATGATGCGGTCCTTCCACTCCTCGTCGTTGCGCAGATAGGTGGCAGCCAGGTGTTCGATGGTATGGATGGCACCGTTGTGCAGACAAGGCTCCTGGTTAGGCACCTTCATGCGGATATCGAATGTTGTGATGACTTCTCCGCCTACTTCGTCCTTACGGCTCACGTAGATGCCGCGGAGCAGCTTATTGTGATTGATTGTAAAACTTGGAATCTTATTCATCTTTTTTATAATGTTGAATGTTGAGTGTTGAATGTTGAGTGTTGAGTGTTGAATGTTGAGTGTTAAATATTGAGTGAAGAATCATTCAACATTCAACACTCAACATTCAACACTTCTAAAGACTTTCGAGGAAAGCCTTGGTAACATTGAAAGAGCCTTCAGCCATTTTAGCCCAGAAGTCGAAATACTGCTGTGCCTTGGTATCTTTCAGCGGTACATCGCTGATGATGCGGAAGGAGATGAAAGGCGTCTTGTAGATGTGGCAGGTCTGGGCGATAGAGCAGCTCTCCATATCCACCGCCATCGCCTGAGGGAAGTGTTCCAGGATAGAGCGCATCTTCTCCTTGCTGTCTACAAACCATTCGCCGCTCACAATCTGTCCGGTGTGGATCTTCGGGTGCCTGTTGCCCGGCAGGTTGTTGATGGCGAGTGCCTTCTCCACATATTCCTTAGGTGTTTTGAAGAAAGCAGGCATGCCTAGAATCTGTCCGAATTCGCATTCCTCGCCGCAATAGGCATCGTGGTAAACGCAGTTGGTTGCCACCACCACCTCAGTCACGTTGAGGTTGATATCAGCGCCTCCAGCCACGCCTGAAGAGATGACGAGGTCAGGGTGATAGTTGTCAATCATTTCCACGGCACCTATGGTACTGTTCACCTTACCGATGCCGCATTGCTGCATCACCACCTCGTTATTGCCTATCTTTCCGATAACGAAGTCCTTATAGTTTTTTCTCTCAACCTGCGATTCGGTCAATAATGTTTTGAGTTGCGCGAACTCCTTGTCCATCGCAACGATAATTCCTATTTTCATATTCTATACTAACTTTTGGGTGCAAAGTTACTAAAAATATTGCAGAGAGAAGCAAAGTTTAAGGAGTTTTTAAGGAAAAAGGCTTTTAAAGGTAAAAAAGTAAAAAAAGCCCCCGATGCGTGATGCACCGGGGGCTTTGCTATGTCGAATCAGAATTTAAAAACATCTTTTTTTTACACGCTACAGCTGGTAACTCCGAGCGTAGTAGCGATGGCTGTGAGGAAGGAAATTGCAATCTGCAAAATCGTTTTCCAGGTATTTGCTTTCATCATCTTTATTATTATTTTTAATGTTAAGTGTTATATGTTAATGTTAACTTGGCGAGTGGGATACGCTAGCTTTCTACTTGCCGCCCTCAGGCGAGGGCTTTATTCAAGCCCGCCGCCGCCCTGCGTACCGCCGCCCTGTTCAGTGCCGCCACCGGTAGTACCACCGCCTGTGGTGCCCTCTC
>JAJWOH010000049.1:0-6043 GCA_021635485.1 Segatella copri
TTTTGCCCCTTATTTTGACGGAATAATTCCTGTTTTTGCCCCTTATTTTAACGGAATAATTCCTCTTTTTGAGGGCTAAAATGAAAGAAAAAGTCCTGAAAATTTGTATAATTAACTGAAAATGAGTATATTTGCATCGGATTTAAATGAGAAGCTTATGTTAGAACGTAAATTTGCAGATAATTTGGAGAATTTCCTCCTTCATGAACCTCGGAAGATTCTGCTTGTCAATGGTGCAAGGCAAATAGGAAAGTCGTATCTGATAAGATATGTGGGAAAGAAACTTTTCAAGCATTTTGTAGAGATAAATCTCAAGGCAGACCAAGAGGGAGATGGCATCTTTAAAACCGTAAAGAGCAAGGAAGACTTTTACTTGCAGTTGGGTGCTATGGCAGGTAACAATCTCGGACGTAAGGATGATACCCTGGTGTTTCTTGATGAAATACAGAGTTATCCTCACCTGATGACCATGCTTAAGTTTCTCAACGAGGATAGTAAATACCGATATGTGGCAAGTGGCTCCCAGCTGGGTGTCGCCTTGTCGCAAACCCCTTCTGTACCTATTGGCAGTATCGCTATCCAACAGATGTATCCTCTTGATTTCGAGGAATTCTTGTGGGCGATGGGTTGTGGAAAGAAGGCGATAGAGAGCATGCGACAGAGTTTTCTGGATAAGAAAGCCTTGAATGAGTCGATGCATAACTATATGCTCCAGCAGTTTAAAATTTATCTGCTCGTGGGAGGAATGCCTGATGCCGTCAATAAGTTTCTTGAAAATAGAAATATGGCTCAAGTGCGCAGTATTCAGCGGGATATTCATGCGCTTTATAAGATAGATGCATCGCAGTATGATGATGAGCGCAAGCTTGTTATAAGAAAGATATATGATATGATTCCATCGAACATGGAAAATAAGAAAAAGCGTATCATCGTAAAGAATATCGAAGGCTTGAAGGCGCATAAGCAGTTTAGCGACTATGCTGAGGAATTTGAGTATCTTACGAATTCTGGAGTAGCTTTGTCGGTGCAGGCTATCAGCAATCCGAGTTTTCCGCTGATAGAGTCGGAGAGCAAGAATTTATTGAAGCTCTATATGAATGATGTGGGGGTATTGACCAGTATTCTTTATGGTACGAATATCAATGCTGTGTTGAGGGATGAGCGGAGTGTGAATCTGGGTGCTGTATATGAGTCGGTCATAGCTCAGGAATTTCATGCCCATGGTTATGTGCTTCATTATTATGATAACAAGCAGAAAGGTGAGGTTGATTATCTGATAGATGATTACAGAAACCTGACAGTCTTGCCTGTGGAAATCAAGTCGGGTAAGGATTATACGGTGCATAGTGCTCTTGATAAGTTCCTGGATACCCCGGAATATCATATTCATGAGGCTGTGGTGTTGAGTAATGAGCAGAAGGTTTATACGGAAAACGGAATCACTTATATGCCTATATATTATTGTATGTTCTTTAGCAACAAGATAGAAGATGAGGCTGATTTGGTAATTCCTGAGATTCAGATGCCAAGCCTGTAAATATATGAGAGGGTGTGTCATTGGTTTATGGCACACCCTCTTCTTTCCGGTATATTGAACGTTTCCATCTCCTTCAACCAGAAAACACTACTTATTTATTAGTATTGCCCACATCTGTGCGTTTAACCTGATACCTATTTCTAAGTATAAAAAATGTGAAAATCACAATTTCTCGGTATTGTACAATTTCTAAATAAGCCTTACCTTTGCAGCCCGAAAAAAGGAATAGATATGAAAAAAGGATTAGGAAAAATCAGAAAGATTAAAAAGAAACACATCTTCCTGGCCTTATTGGCCGTGATCGTTCTGGGAGGCTTGGCGAAGGCTTACTCTGCCTGGGTGGGTACCACCCGCATCGCTTTCCTCAACTATCAGGCTATTGCGCTGGGACAGATTTCGCATGCCAACGACAATGCGATGATTAAACTGAGTGAGATTACAACCGATGATTTCGATCATCTGGATGATTACGATATGATAATCGTGAATGGTATGGGACTCCGAATCGACGAGAACCAGCGCAAGCAGTTGGAAGAGGCTTCCTACAAGGTGCCGACCCTGACTCATGCTGCTACCAACCCTGCCAACAATATCGTATCGGTAGATAACTTCGATGCAGATTATCTGATGCAGTATATCGAGAATGGCAGCAAGAAGAATTATCACAGTATGCTCGCTTACATCCGCAAGTTTATCGATGGAAAGAAGTTCATGGCTCCAGAACCGGAACGTGTGGATGAGCGACCAAACTATCTTCTGACTCATTTCGACCCGAAAGATGAAAAGGGCGATGAACTGGGCTTCAACAGCATCCGCGAATATAATGCCTTTCTGGCAAAGAACGGTTTATATAAGAAAGGTGCTCCTACCATCATGCTCACCGGTTTTATGGGTGCGGCTCCTGATATGGAGAAAGCTTTCGAGAAGAAGGGATTCATGGTGTATCGCATCAACCTGCTGCAGAGCTTTATCGCCGGTCATCATGCCGACAGTATCCAGGCGAATGCCGTAGTGAATATGGCGCACGGCAGACTGGGTGATTACTTCGTAGAGTTTCTGAAGCAGAAGAATATTCCATTGTTCTCACCTCTTAATATCAACCGCTTGACTACCGAGTGGGAGAACGACAAGCAGGGAATGAACGGCGGCTTCATGTCGCAGAGCATCGTGACTCCGGAGATTGATGGTGCCATCCGTCCATACGTGGTTTTCGGTCAGCGCATCAACAAGGAGGGCTTGCAGGAGGTTTATGGCATCCCAGACAGAATGGAGAGTTTCGTGGAGAGCGTGCAGGGCTATGTAAATCTGAAGAACAAGAAGAACAGCAGCAAGCGCATCGCCATCTTCTATTTCAAGGGTCCGGGTCAGAATGCACTTACCGCTTCGGGAATGGAAGTGGTTCCATCGCTCTACAATCTCCTGGTTCGCTTGAAGAATGAGGGATACAATGTGGGCAAGTTGCCAGCTAATCCTCAGGAGCTGGCAAAGATGATTCAGGCTCAGGGTGCCGTCTTCGGAACCTATGCCGAAGGTGCCTATACCCAATTCCTGAAGTCAGGACATCCAGCCCTGATTACTGCCCAGCAGTTTGCCGGATGGACCCAGAAGGCTTTGTCTAAGAAGATGATCAAGGAGATGAACCAGCTTTATGGTTCTTTCCCTGGCAAATATATGGCTACCGATGACGGTAAGTTGGCGGTGGCAAGACTGCAGTTTGGTAATGTGGCCCTGCTTCCACAGGTGATGGCAGGTGTGGGAGGCGACTCCTTCAAGATTGTGCATGGTACCGACCAGGCACCTCCTTACACCTATGTTGCCTCTTATCTCTGGGCACGTTATGGTTTCAGTGCCGATGCACTTATCCATTTCGGAACTCACGGATCGCTGGAATATACTCCGAGAAAGCAGGTGGCACTCGGCAGCGACGACTGGAGTGACCGGTTGATTGGTGTGGTTCCACATCTTTATATATATACCATCGGCAATGTGGGCGAGGCGATGATTGCCAAGCGCCGCACCTATGCCCAGACCCAGAGCTATCTCACTCCTCCTTTCAAGGAGAGTGAACTGCGACAGACCTATAAGCAGTTGAGCGATGCTATCCAGTCATACGAGAAGAAGGCATCCACAGAACAGTCGCTGAAAGTGAAGGCGCTGACCGTGAAGATGGGAATCGCCCGTGAACTGGGTCTCGAAGCCAAGCAGATGAACAAGCCTTATTCTGCAGATGAAATCGCGAGAGTGGAGAACTTTGCAGAAGAGTTGGCAAACGAGAAGATTACCGGCAAACTCTATACTCTGGGTGTGCCATACGATAATGATGATGTCCGCACCAGTGTCTATGCGATGGCTACAGATCCTATTGCCTACGGAATGCTGGCTGTGGATAAGTTGAAAGGTCGTGCTCAGGAGGGTGTGGAGAAGCACAAGCAGCTTTTCGACCGTCTCTATCTGAGCAAGGCACGCAATACCGTGACCCAGCTTCTGGGTTCAGCCTCGGTTTCTGATGAATACATCTGCCGTTATGTAGGAATCACTCCTGCCGAACTCCAGATGGCTCGCAAGGTTGAGGCGATGCAGGCAGCTCCGGATCCTATCCAGATGATGATGCAGATGGCAGACCAGATGGGTGGAATGAAGGAGGCGAAGCCGAAGAAGGTGGATCATCGTACGGTAAGCGAACTCCGTGCTGCCAAGGTTTCTCATAAGAAGAAGATTCCGCAGATGAGTCGTGAGGCTTTCGAGAAGATGGAACAGACCGGTCGCTTCCCTGACAAGATGATGGAAGCCATCAAGAAGGGACAGAAATGGTATCAGGAGGATTTGGAGAAGGCGAAGATGGCGAAAGCCGGCAAGGGCAAAGCATCTCTGAAATCTTCTAAAGATAAGGGTATGATGATGTCGAAAGCACCAAAATATACCCGTCAGCAGATTCATCTGGCTCAGGCGATTACTACCGTAGAGCATGCCTTGCAGAATGTGGGCAAGTATTCGGAGGCACTCCGTCAGAGTCCGTTCAACGAGATGTCTTCTCTGATGAATGCCCTGAATGGCGGCTTTACCGCTCCATCTCCTGGTGGTGATTTGATTGTGAATCCGAACACTCTGCCTACCGGTAGAAACCTCTTCTCCATCAATGTGGAGAATACACCTTCGGAGGATGCCTGGGAGAAGGCGAAGGAACTTTGCGACAATACCATCAAGATGTATTGTGAGCGACATAAGGGTGAATATCCTCGTAAGGTGAGCTACACACTTTGGAGCAGCGAGTTTATCGAAACGGAGGGTGCTACCATCGCCCAGATTCTCTATATGCTCGGTGTTGAACCGGTAAGAGATGCCTTCGGTCGTGTTACCGATCTGCGTCTCATTCCATCCAAGCAGTTGGGCCGTCCTCGCATCGATGTCGTGGTTCAGACTTCCGGTCAGCTCCGCGACCTGGCAGCATCCCGTCTCTTCCTCATCAACAAGGCGATAGAGATGGCGGCAAATGCCAAGGGTGACAAGTATGACAACCTGGTGAAAGCCGGTGTTACCGAATCGGAACGAGTGCTCGTAGAGAAGGGTATGTCGCCAAAGGAGGCACGCGAGGTAAGTATGTATCGAGTGTTTGGTGGCGTAAACGGCAACTATGGCACCGGTATCCAGGAGATGGTAACCGCAGGCGACCGCTGGGATAAGGAGAGTCAGATTGCCGAGGTTTATCTGAACAATATGGGTGCCTACTACGGTGATGAGAAGAACTGGGAGACCGTTCGCAAGGCTGCTTTCGAGGCAGCGCTGACCCGTACTGATGTGGTGGTTCAGCCACGACAGAGCAACACTTGGGGTGCCTTGAGTCTCGACCACGTATATGAGTTTATGGGAGGTATGAACCTCGCAGTGCGCAACATAACCGGTAAGGATCCGGATGCTTATCTCGCCGACTATCGCAACCATAGCAATATGAGAATGCAGGAGGTGAAGGAGGCTATCGGCATCGAGGGCAGAACCACCATCTTCAACCCTGCCTATATCAAGGAGAAGATGAAGGGTGGAGCCAGCAGTGCCAGCACATTCGCCGAAATCGTAACCAATACCTACGGCTGGAATGTGATGAAGCCAAAGGCTATCGACAAGGAGATGTGGGACGAGATTTATAATGTATATGTCAAGGACAAGTACAATCTCGGCACCAAGGAGTTCTTCGACAAGCAGAATCCGGCTGCGCTGATGGAGATGACCGCTGTGATGATGGAGAGTGCCCGCAAGGGAATGTGGAAGGCTACTCCTCAGCAGCTCAAGGACATCGCCAAGCTTCATACCGAGACCGTGAACAAGTATAAGCCTTCATGCTCCGGTTTCGTTTGCGACAATGCCAAGCTGCGTAACTATATCGCCAGCAAGACCGATGCTGCTTCTGCCAAGGAATATCAGCAGAATGTAGAGCAGATCCGCGATGCTGAGGCTGCGAAGAACAGCAGCGACAAGGGTATGGTGATGAAGAAGGAGACGCTGAATGAGGAA
>JAJWOH010000049.1:6143-8030 GCA_021635485.1 Segatella copri
TGGAGACATTAGTTTTAGTAATGATGATATTGGTTTGCTTCAGTTTTGTGCTGAAGCAGACCTTCCACGGAGTGAAGGAGATTATGATCATCTCGGTGCTCGTAGCCTTCTTCGTGGGAATGACCTGGCCATTCGCCATCGAGCAGTCGAAGACGCAGATTGCGGCTTGGATAGCCGACCAGAAGCTGATGCTCGATATGGCGGTGCTGCTGAGTATCGATGTGGCACTCACGATGCTTTTCTGTGTGCACCACGTAGATCTGAAGACTTCGGAATATGTGAGCCGCCGCAAATGGGTGTTCTTCATCTTCCTGAAGTACTTCCCGGGTTTGCTGGTTTTCCCAGTGCTGTTCAGTGTTCTGGTGATGACCATCTTCCTGCTTCCCGGCGTTTCGTTCCAGGTGGTAGCCTGGGTGCTTGCCGTAGTGCTGCTGGTTTTGACTCCTGTATTCATCTACGGTTTGAGATGGCTCTTGCCGGAGCGACCAATCCGCTTGGAACTGCTCTTCCTGGTAGAGGTGCTGCTCGGATTGATGGGCATCATCGGTACGGTGAATGGCAGGACTGCCGTGGCAGGGTTCAACAGTTTCGATGCCCTCTCGCTTCTCGGCGTCATCGCCATCGTCATCGTAGGAATGGCAATCGGATGGGGCTACTATCGCATCAAAATGCAAAAGATTAGCCAGAAACTGTAAAGGCGCAAGCCAACTTAACATTCAACATTTAACATTCAACATTTAAAAAAAGATGAATTACATATCAGACGTATTGTTTTGGATTTCCACAGGCATGCTGGTTCCTGTGATTATTTTGTTGATTTTCTTCTTCCTCAGAGCCTTGCTGCTCCTCGGAGGTTTCTTCGGACAGTATCTTGTAAAGCGCAAGTCGGGGGCGGAGATTCGTGAACAGATGAACACCCTGACGCTCGATAACATCGATACCCTGGGCGATCGCTTGCCAAAGAACAAGCAGGCTGTCATCGTTTCCTATATGAAGAAACTCGTAGACAACCGTCAGAGCAAGGCGCAGGTGAACCGCATCCTCGACCAGTATGCCCAGTTTGTTGAGAAGGATCTTTCTCTTCCTTCTACACTCCTGAAGATGGGTCCGATGCTCGGCTTGATGGGTACCTTGATTCCGATGGGTCCAGCTCTGGTTGGTCTTTCTACCGGTGATATTGCTTCGATGGCTTACAACATGCAGGTGGCTTTCGCTACCACCGTAGTGGGATTGTTCTCTGCAGCCATCGGTTTTGTAACCAAGCAGACCAAGAACCGCTGGTACACCGAGGATATGAGCAACCTCGAGTTTATGGCAGACCTTTTGGAGGAAAAGTAAAAAGGCTTTTAAAGGTAAAAAAGTAAAAAAGGCTTTTAAAGGTAAAAACTAAAGATAAATAATTTATGAGACAGAGACGCAGAAATAGGCTTGCGCATGATGGCGAGGATGATGATCCGATGAGCGTAGTGAGCAACCTCTTCGATGTGGCGATGGTGTTTGCCCTTGCCCTGATGGTGGCACTCGTTTCGCGCTATAATATGACGGAAATGTTCAGCAAGGATAACTTCACGATGGTGAAGAACCCTGGCAAGGAGAATATGGAAATCATTACCAAGGATGGACAGAAGATTAATCGCTATACTCCTTCTGAAGACCAAAGCCAGAAATCTGGCAACAAGGGAAAGAAGGTGGGCATTGCTTACCAGCTGGAGAATGGCGAAATCATCTATGTTCCGGAAGATAAATAATCGGGGATTGCAAATCCCCTCAAACAGAAATATTATTGTAACTAAAAGAAAAATAAAGAAAAATGAAAAAGTTTAAGACAATGATGGCCATGATGTTGGCTTTGGTTTCTATGTGTGTAGCATTCAGCTCTTGCAGCAG
>JAJWOH010000049.1:8130-22075 GCA_021635485.1 Segatella copri
TGGCCATGATGTTGGCTTTGGTTTCTATGTGTGTAGCATTCAGCTCTTGCAGCAGTGATGATGATGACAATAATGGTGCTGGTTCTTCAGCAACAGCAGAACAGGTTGTTGGTACTTACGTTGGTGAAACAATGTCTATTGCTTTGGCAGGTCAGGGTGATATGGACCCATTGGAGAATGCAACTTTTAAGTTGGAAAAAGTTGATGATAGTCATGTAAATATCATCCTTCCTGCATTTGGATCTGCACCTATGGCTTTGCCTTCAATTACAGTGAAGAATCTTGCTGTAACAGAGTCAAATGGTACTTATTCTATTCCAGAAACCAGTTTTGATCAAACATTGGAAAATGGCAAAGGTATTTCTAAATCAGCTATTAAAGCAACTATAAAAGATGGTAAAATGCAGATTACTTTTGTTTTGAAGTATGGTAATATGCCTTTTGTTATGAACTGTTCTTCGAATGCAACAAAGAAGTAATTGTCGATGAAACAAAAGATATTCGCACTATTCCTGATCCTTTGCGGATTGTGCCTGAATCTGAAAGCCGAAACCCAGGGCGATGTCGTGGGTAGAGTGCTCGATGATTCGGGCGCACCTTTGGCGGGTGCTACCGTCCAGATTTTGCATGCAAAGGGTGGGGTAACAACTGATGAAGACGGATATTTCCGCATTCCTTACAGCAAGGATGGAGCGGTGAGAGTGAAGGTGAGCTTTGTGGGCTATCAGACTCAAACTTTCGTACTGAAAGCGGATGAGAGAAAAGGTGAGCAGCATGTCCTTCGTCTTCAACCGGATGCTACAGCCCTCGATCAGGTGGTAGTAACCGCTACCCGAACTCCGAAGGCGCTGAAGGATGCTCCTGTGGTAACCCGTCTGATTACCGCCAATGATATCAAGATAGCTGATGCTACCAATATCCAGGACCTCCTCACCGAGCAGATGCCGGGTCTGGAATTTGGCTATGCCATGAACCAGGAGACTTCTCTCAACATGAATGGTTTCGGTGGAAACGCCGTGCTCTTCCTCGTAGATGGTGAGCGATTGGCTGGCGAAACCATGGATAACGTAGATTACAGCAGATTGAATCTGGATAATGTGGGACGTATCGAGATTGTGAAAGGTGCTGCTTCGGCACTCTATGGTGCCAATGCCGTAGCCGGAGTCATCAACATCATCTCCCGTGAAAACAGCGAACCTTGGACTGCCAATGTCAATACCCGCTACAACGACTTCAACAAGGAGTGGCGCCACGGTGGAAGCTTCAGCTTCAATGCCGGAAAGTGGAATTCGCAGACCAGCATCCAGCGCACCACATCGGATGAGGTGCAGCTCACCAGTCCTTTCGATACCGAATCCAACATCCTCCATATCTATGGTGGCGAGACCTTCAATGTGAAGGAGCGACTTACCTACAAGCTCTCTAACAAGGTGAAGCTGATAGGTCGTGGCGGTTATTTCAATCGTATCAGCAAGCGCAGCAACTATGATGATCATTACATGGATTATTCTGCCGGACTGAAGACCGTGATGAATCTTTCTGAGAATGATAATCTGGAGATTTCTTACGGCTTCGACCAGTATGACAAGGCTCGATATGTGAATGATGAGCGTACTCACGACCACGATTATACCAACCGTCAGAACACCGTCCGTGCCCTCTATTCCCATATCTTCGGCAAGAATACATTGACGGTAGGTGCAGATTTCCTGAACGATTATCTTACCACCTATCAGTTTGAGGATAATGAATCAAAGAATCAGAATTCATGTGATGCCTTCGCCCAGTTCGATTACAATCCTTTGCAGTGGTTGAACATCGTGGCAAGTCTTCGTCATGATTACTTCTCTGCATCCAGCCAGCATGCCACTACCGGTCGTCTGGCTCTGATGACCAAGTGGAAGGGTTTCTCCATCCGTGCCAACTATGCCGGCGGATTCCGTGCCCCAACGCTCAAGGAGATGTATATGAACTTTGATATGGCAGGTATGCAGATGATTTACGGTAATCCGGATTTGAAGCCGGAGAAGAGTAACAACTACAACCTGGCGCTGGAGCATACCGGAAGGGTGAAGAATGCTGGCTTCTTTACCGGTCAGTATAGTCTTACCCTGATGGGCTATTATAATAAGTATGATAAGCGCATCACTACCGAGGATTATGCCGATTATACTCCGGGAACCGGTCAGCCGGATGTGGCTTCGCGTTATTGCAACGAGGATGGAGTAGAGGTGAGCGGCATCGACTTCAGTGCCCAGTACCGTTCGGATATGGGTCTAGGTGTGAAACTCGACTACAGTTATCTCCATGTGGGTGGCAGAAGCGTAGATTCCCAGTTCTCCCAGCCTCGTCCGCATTCAGCTACCTGGCGTCTCGACTACGATCGCCAGCTCTGTTCGTTCTATCGCATCAATGCCGCTCTGTCAGGCAGATACCTGTCTGCTCCTGATACGAACATCAAGAAGCATGACAGCAGTTATCAGTTGTGGAAGTTCACGCTTCAGCAGCGATTCCTGGATGCCGTCAATCTGAATTTCACGGTAGATAATCTTTTCGGTTATACGCCAAAGAACTATTATTGGAGTTCGGCGATGACCACCGGCCGCACCTTCTCAGTGGGCCTTTCTATCGATATCGACCGTTTCGTAAAGGTATTCTAATAAAAATAGCAGGGTGGACCAGTCTTCCATCCTGCTTCTTTTTTATTAATAGCACCCCTCTAACTGTATAAAAAACAGGTAGTTAGGGCGGTGCTGTCGCATTTTTTTTATGTCCTTTTTGGGAACTGATACTGCCCCCATGTGATAGGGATATCATCCTTTAAAATCAGTTGAAAAGTAGGTGCTCCTTCATAAAATGTGATAGGAGAGTGAATCACTCCTTCATGATTTTTGGAAATGTAAATCTCCAATCTGCAAACTTCAACAGGTTGGGGATTTATGTTTTATATTATCTTCTTGTTTTACCAAAAACGTCGGAATGTGTGCCTGTAGTCAGCATGAGGAGCGTTAACTCCTCATCATTCTGTTCCCATACTAGCAGCCAGTCAGGTTTTATATGAGCCTCCCATTCTCCTTCGTGATTTCCGTGAAGAATATGTGGCTTATATTCTTTCGGCAGGCATCCTTTTTCTACCAGAATGGTTATGGCTTTTCGTAGGTCTTCTATGGGATAGCCGCGCTTTTTGCAAAGTTTTAAAGCTTTGTCAAATCTCTTAGTAGTGTCAAGTTTATACATTATTCCCCTAAGATAGTATCAAACATTTCATCAACAGAATTCCAATGGGTAACTCTGCCTTTCTCCTTGTCTTCTTCGGCAAGTTCTAGATTTGTTTTCTTTGGTTTCATGACAGAAATAGAACTAACGCCATTCAGCATTTTGATAGCGTTCTTCAATTTTGTCAGCATTGCTGGATCTGATACTGTTACCAGCAATTGAGGCTCGTTTATTGCTAATGTATTCATACTTACTCCTTTTTAAAAACATTCATCAATTTACAGCAGCAAAATTACGTTTTTTTCTCTAAACAACCAAGCAAATTAAAAGATTTTTTTAATTTTGGTATAGTGTACCCGTTTTTATGTGCTAACTTCAAGGATTTACAGTCTCCTGACGGTATGATGGATGGAAGTCTCATCTTAGGGCGATTTTCCTTATTTTGCCTAGAACCATCTCTTCCTCATTTTCTTTAAGAAATCCTTGGTGATAGGGAAGCCGGAGGCATCACCTATTACGGAGTCGGTAAAACAGAAGGGACATTCAGCTGTAGGCGGCTCATCAGGGAGGTAATCCGTGATTTCGGATGGCGAGAAGATTTCGCCGCAGAAGAAACAGCCGCACTTTTCTGACTTCTCTATCTGTTCCTTGTTGCTGAAGCTGCAATCGTGAGCCTGGCGGAAAATCCTGTCTTTCTCCTCCTCTTCTTTCTGCTTTTTCTCAGCCTTTTCCAAATACCCCTTGAATCGTCTCTGAAGATAGAGCGGCACATGATAGTGAGGGGCGAAGACATACAGCGACGGAACGTGGTCGTGGTATTCGTAGCCGGGACCATCTATCACGGTATAGCTGTCATCCGTTTCATCGTATGGCAGTTCATCCAATCCCCTTTTATCCTTGGCAGCCTGGTTTCTCTCCCAGATCCATTCGGTGGTAAGCGGAGTTCCGACAACGATGGCAAGTTTCACCTCATCGCCACGATATACTTCTACGATGTCACCCTTCTTGAATCTGATCTGTTCTGCGTTTCTGCCTCGGAAGGTCTCGTCAGGATGACGGTTGTATGCAGGCAAATCGCAGACTCCGGGATAGTAAATGCTGAAACGCGAACAGCAGTAAGACCGGTCAATCAGTTTTCCTTCACCGTCATACACTCTTTCAGAAAGACATTCGCGGTCGTAGTGCAACAGTCCCAGCGGAATCTCCGAGATATAATAGCAGAAGGTATCCAGCGGATAGTCGTCTTCCTCCTTCATCTTCTTGCGGTAAAGGACATCCTGGTGCATCAGTCTCTCTGCCTCCTCCAAAGTTGTGGTGAAGGCTTGCGGACAATAGGTGTTCACCTTGTATTTCGGATAGTGTGAACGCTTTTTCTCCTCCAGCTCTTCTGTTTCTAAAACTTCGAGCTTGAAGATGGCAGGAACATCCCGATGCTGTGGATGCTCAGCCAAATGCTTGAATTCTTCGTATGTCATGGGATGGTTATTTTAAGAATTTATGAAACTTGAGAATCTGAGATCTAAGTTCAGGTATTCTGATGCCTTCAGAGTCTTTGCCTTCTTGATTGTTAAGATTCCTTTTGCTGATAGTTTTATGAATTTTCAGTTTTCTCATGCCCGACTTGCCGTTAGCTTTATGGTTCCACCAAGGCTTGGGATATGCATGTCTTTTTTTGTATCTCGTGCCATCGCAGTTCTGGATAAAGATTTCCAATACTAATCCATCCATTTGACAATCATGCGGGATGTTGACGGCACGGCGCAGAATGTCGCTTTCGTAGAAGATACTTCCGTCCTTTTTGCAGAGCACGATGTCCAGATAGTCTGGCATATCTGGTATAGTTCCAGGCTCTGACATTTGTGGTTGAAACTCCCCAAACTCTTCCTTCACATACTCGAATAGTCCCCGAGTATATTTTTCGATATCCACCCCTACATATCGAGTATAGGTGTATTTGATAATACATAAAGACATTTTATTCTTTCTTTTTGGTTATACCTTTATAATATAGTAATATGAAGGGAAAATTTCAAAAAAAAAAGCGCCAATATTTTGAAAAAAAAGTATTGGCGCTTGATTATTGAATTAGCGGCTTATAAGTCCGCCCTAACTATGTTAAAAAAGGTAGTTAGGGCGGTGGTATCCTAAGTGAGGTAAGGATGAGTGCCCTTTTCTTAGTCTTTTAATGTAGCCAAAGGTATAACCTTTACTCCATCTTCCCTGGTATAAGCCATTTCGCCTCCTGTCATGACAATCAGCAGGTCTGGCTCTCTGAGTGGCATCTGATGCTCTGTCTTGTTCTTCTCACGAATCAAATCCCGTAGTTGCAGGAGATGCTTGGCACCATCTTCTATCTCCCGACTACCCAACTTGCATTCTATCAAGGCATAGCGGCCATCTGCAAGATGAAGCACGATGTCTGCCTCCAGGTCATAGCGGTCGTGATAGTAAGAGACTCTACCTCCCAAGGCTTGCGAATATACCTTCAGGTCGCGAATGCACATACACTCGAATATGAAACCAAAGGTTCGAAGGTCTAATTCCAGACTTCTTGGTGACATACCCAAAGCAGCAACAGCTATGGAAGGATCTACAAAGCAACGCTTGGCTCCCGAACGGATTGCTGCGGCTGAGCGGATTGCCGGACACCATGCCTCCACATCTTCTATGACAAACAATCGTTGTAGGGCAGAAACATAATCATCAAATGTTGGCATCGACGTTTTCTCCATTTCTACCGTGATGTCTGCCAACATCTTGGATTTCTTGACGAGGGTGCAGATGTTCCGGGCATAAGAACGCATGATGAGTCGAGCCAAAGCTGGCTGTCTTCTTACGCCATCTACCCTCGATATATCTTCATCGCAAATCACATTTACGTAATCCTGTGCTATCAGTAATTGTGCCTCCTGCGAAGTGACGTCCAGTGATGCTGGCCAACCGCCTCGGCAAGCAGCGAAAATCAGTTTCTCCACGGTCATGTCTGACAGAAATCCATCAATATCGTAAGCTGGGTCATCAAACAATAAACGTAAAGATATGGAGCCTGTTGATTCCTTTGACTCATAAAGGCTCATAGGATACATGGGCATCTTGGAGATGCGACCAGTACCTGTATGCATGATTTCTCCGTTTTTGTCTTCGACGACTGTAGAACCGGTTAAGATAAACTGACCTTTCTGTTTTCGCTCATCTACGGTATTCCGAACAGCATCCCATAAAACTGGTGCTACCTGCCACTCGTCTATCAGTCGTGGTGTTTCGCCTTTGAGCAGCAAGGATGGTTTGGTGCGTGCCGTCGCCAGATATCCTTCACGCTTATCTGGATCTTGCATCTTGATTACGCTCTTTGACTGCTGCATGGCCGTAGTGGTTTTTCCGCACCATTTTGGTCCAACAATCTGTACTGCTCCAAAGGCTTCCAGACGGAGTCGGAGCATTCTGTCTGCTATTCTATCTAAATACTTCATATTCAATATATTTTTGTTTGCAAAGATAGTAATAAATAGTGGAATCTACAAATAATTTTGTATTTTTGTGGTATTTTATTTTGTGTTTTAACGGTATTTTACTTTGTGCTTTTGCGGTACTTTGCTTTGTGTTTTTGCGGTAAACGGTATTTTAATGTCCGTTTTCAAAACTGATACTGCCCCCATGAGATAGGGAAAAAATGGGGGAAAACGTTGAAAAAACAGCCCCCATCTGAAAGTGTATCAGATGAGGACTGTTTCTGTAAAGTATAGTTGCCTTTTTATCTGTTTCTTTGTACTGTATCGACTACAACATCGCTAGGAATTTCTGTAGGAATGTCTTCAGATGGTTCTTTGTAATTTGGATCTGGCTCATCTTGTGGAGAACCATCATCGTCAGTGATATCTGCTGCATTGAGTTTTCCTTCCTTCTTGGCTTTCAGAAACTCCTCGTATTCCTGACCATTATAGTCAATCTTTTTGAGTAAACTCTCTTTGACTATATCCTGATCTTTGACGATAATATTAGTATTACAACTTATATCTTTATTATATGCATAGTTGTATAGCTCAGGTATGTCATCTGAAAAAATAGTACTTTCTCCAGAGGCCAAATCTACTCCTTGATGTACTTTCTTTGCTTTTATAACACCAGTTGAAGATTGCATGATAGTGATTTCAACTGAGTAATCTGAACCCTTTACCATTTCTGATCCTGTATTTCGGATAGGTTGATCGATTTGGCAATGAAGTCCAGTGGCATCACGTCTCCAACCATAGTTTCCTGTTTCTTTAATAAGTGAGAGCGACATGTTGTTGGAGTACTTATTGATAAGATAGCTTATAAAGTCGCTACTTTCAAGCATCAGTTTGCCAAGTTCCAAGTCGGGCATCTTCTTGATTGGTACTCCCGTTTTCAGTGCAAGTTCGTTACTTACAGAGTCGAGTTTGAGAACGGAGAATGTATTGATAATCTTAAAAGTCTTGTTGTCTGTTGACTTGAAAATTAACTTTGACATTCTTGTGTTCTTGATGCTGACTATATAGCTGCTGTCCTTCTCATTCTTCTGAATGTCGAGATCACCTTTCTCGATGCTTTCTGGTAATGATAAGTCACCATACAGCTTTGCTGCTGGATAAATGTCATATGCTGTCGCTTTGTCACCGTCTTTGACGGCTGCGATAAACTGGTTGGTCAAATCTTCGACCGTACTCTTGTTAGAGTCGCATGATGACAGTCCTAGGACTGCCATCAATGCTATAGTTATGATACTTTTTGCTTTCATAAAAAAATGTATTATCTCCATCCTGTAACTTTTCTGTTTCTTACATAGATTTTATTATAGTTAAGATTCACTCCAAGTTCTCTAAATAGTTGGAAAATTCCACTTGGCTCATACAAACTGTAAACTCCTGCATTGTTACGGAATGTTCCCTTGAAAGTGAACAACTGAACAGCTGTACCGTCGGCTTGAATTTCTTTGTATTCCGTAAGGATACCTGCTGGCATTCCTACATATATCTTACCTTGTTTGATATAATTGTAAGCCTTTTCTCCATATTTCTTGACTAATGCAGTCTTTTGTGCTTGTAATAATTTTGTTAGTGTGTCATTATATTTCTTGATTGCTTCTGCTTTCTTTTGTCCCTTGGCTTTAATAGCTTCATCAGAAGTATCATATCCATAATATGAAGGTTTGAAAATACCTGTATTGAAGTCGAGGTTTATACCAGCAACCAATTCGTATTGTAAGTTGTCTTTATACTGATGTAATCTGTTGTCTCTTGCAGGACGCTCAAAAACTGAACACTCTGGGTCCATATTGGCATAGATTTCTGTTCCTTTTTCTTTGAAGTAACCAAACATACATTTTCCTGAAGGGTCGTAAAGGAATGCTTGCTTGTTGTTAATATAGAAATCATTGACAAATTCTGGCATTCTTGAAGTTAGTGAGACCAAGTTATCATAATTGTCAATATCTGCTTCCGGTATATTGAGAATGACTACTCTGCCATCGGAAAAAAGAATGACATCATGTAAGCATCCTCCATAGATGGTTTCTTCGTCATCCCGACAATCTTCGTCTTGATAATAAAACTTTTTCGGAGCGGGAAGTTGTTTGATGATTTCATACCATTCTTTCGGGTCTCTGCCACTTTGGCAAAGAAGATATCCGATACAAGTAGCAATCTTGTCGTTCTTGCCTAGAAAGTATTGGAATGCTTCTTTGATGGTTTTGCGCGATCCAGGACCATTCAGGTAGGGGGTTAACTCTTTCTTTATTTGTGGGACAAACTGCTCTGGATTTGAAGAATTCTTCATTCCATCAATAAAGTCTGTTAAACTTTTCTGAGCAAATCCATTAGTTAAAAATAGCAAGAAGAATGCTATAAATAAGTATTTAACAAATGTCTTCATAATTGTTATAATTAAATGTACGTTGTTTTTATCAGTTGCGGGGCTATGAGTTTTATTTTTTTTCTTTCAGATATAAATGCTTACTTTATGAAAAAATCTAATTTAAAACCTTCGTGTCCCCAATATAATTTTCCATTCTCTATTCCTAAATATCTTGAGTCATGTATCAAATTTGTGCCTTGGTATGGTTCATAAACATCAGAATCGCGCATATTGACACCTTGCTTTTTATCTGGATATGGAAAAGGAAAACCTACCTCTATATCTGCCGCTTCCTCTATTGTTCCAAGGCCTGCAGGCCCATTGGCGCATTCTTTTCCAGTGATATATTTTCCTGATAAACTCTTGAGTATAGGAGAATAATGCCCTGTACTTTTGTCTCTTGCAGTCTCTACAGTCCATGTATTGTCATCATTTTGCTCTCCTTCTTCAAATGTCAGTTCGTTTCCTTTGCAGGTAAGAGTCTTATTTGTACCATGCAAGAATATCTGGAACTTTGTCTCTGGTATTTCGGATTTTCCAAACATATCACCCGTTGTGAAGAAATGCTTGCGTGCAACACTGTCTCCGCGATCTGCGGCTTTTCCATACCATTTTATTGCTGATTTGTAGTCTCTTTTGCAACCAATTCCTTTACTGTAAAATATTCCCAAACATCTTTGTGAATGGGCAACTCCCTGTCTGGCAGATGCTTCGAACCATTCTTTAGCCTCTTCTTTCTTTGAGGCTTTATAAAGTAGGTATGCATAATGATTTTGGGCAACAGGATCGCCTTGATTGGCTTTCTCCAAGATTTGGATACTGTCATTGTCATTTCCTGCCAATGCGAAAGATGAGCCTGCGATAAACATAGTTATCGTTAGCAGCATAAGTTTGAAAAGATTCTTCATAATAATAAAATTTATATTATAGTTTATATTCTCTACTCTTTCTGCGCCAAATACATTTGTTCTGTTTCTTGCTCTCTTCTATATCGAGAGCGAAGATTCCAATGAACTTATAGAATTCCATTCCAAGTTCGTCTTTATGACGAAAGAATGTGATGCGTAGTTTATTGTCTTCAATGCAAGTGTCAACATGCTTCTTACGCTTTATCTCATCCTTTTCATTGAATTCTTCGAATGTGTCTTGGTCTTCCGAAAGATGGTTGCTCCACCCGCTGCGGTTATGAATATTAGGATACCAAATTTCCAGTTTCTCTTTGTTGGGTACAGAGGCTGTTCCAACTCTCAAATAGCCATGATACTTCGGCTTAGTATTGAAAACGGCGCAAATGTCATCTATAGTTCGGAGCTGGTCATTGTCCTCGGCTTTAAACACACCTTTCTGTTTGTGATATTCCACAGAGAGCCATTTGCTCATATCCCACGGCTTTAAGTCTTGGATTTGATTAATGCGCTCCTTGATGAATGCTACACATTGGTCTATTTGCTGATGAATCTCATTTAGACTTAACCATTCGCCGTCTTTGTTTGGATTGCCACAGGAGATGATGAATTGGTCGTTTTGAGTTAGTTTTATGATATTCTCATTTCGATAATCGTCTTCTTTCTTCTGAAAGGCGTGGAATGGCTCGTTGATTTCGACAAAAATTCCAATTTGTGGAAGATATAAGTCTGCCAAAGCATATCTTCCATTTGGAAGTTCTACTTTCTGTTGTACGACAAATCGAATTCTCATATCATCTAGTTTATCCCAGATTCGATGGATTACATAGCTTTCGGTCTTCTTATGTTTGATGCAGAAGAAGAGGTGCTCCATGTACTCCAATTGGTAATCAATAGGTGCTTTCTTTTGTCTCATAAGCTAATCATTTACTTGTTTGTTATTTCATTTTTAGACACAAAAAAAGGTGCGAACCAATTTCATTCTGTTCTGAAGGTTCTGGACTACCTGTACACAAAGAATGAAAATCAGCTCACACCAATGGGTATATGTTGATACCCATCCCGCCGAAGCGGAATGGATACAATAATACACGGTTGGGTGAACAACTTCTGTCTTCGTTCTTGTGTACAATGAATTGTCCAGATTCTCAGTACGAACCAAGCATGGTTGTTTCCTTAACATGTCTGCTGCTTGTTTAGAACAGCACTGCAAATATACCATTTTTTTTCTAAAGTTGTTCATTGTGAGCTGATTTTTTTGCAAAAATAGGTGTTTTTTCTGCTTTTTCAGCGTTCCATTCCGTTCCAAGTTCAAAATATAGGGCGTTTTTAGTGGAAATATTTGCTTTTTTGTGTGTTGCTTGGATTTGTTTCAGTATCTTTGCAGCATGGAACAGATATTACGTGAAATGATAGAAAAGATGGTGGGGCGCAAGATGGTTGTGCCCCGCGACTTCGCTTGGTTGAGCGAAAAGGTGGAGGAACGTACCCAGCAAAGGGTGAGTGCCTCTACGCTGCGACGATTCTGGGGATACGTGAGCGAAGGGGTTTCTGCCAGCAAGTTTACCAAGAATGTTTTGGCGAATTTTCTCGGTTATGCGGACTTTGAGGAGTTTGGATTGTCGCAAGGGACGGGAGAGCGGCAGAGCCAGATGGTTATCGGCAAGGAAATCTCATGTGATGATCTTTATGAGGGACAGATGCTCAAACTTTCCTGGCTGCCCGACAGAACCTGCATCATCAGGTATCAGGGAAACGGAAGTTTCAAGGTGGTGTCATCAGAAAATACCAGATTGGCGAAAGATGATACTTTTGAGTGCCATCATTTTATCAATCATGAGCCTGCTTATCTCCATGCTTGGAAACATGGAGATGATGCACCGGTTACTTACGTCATAGGTAAGAAGAACGGCATCATCGTAGAGCATTATTTGGAAGATTGAAATCTCGACAAGGTGGGCTTCACATATATTTCAGAGGTATAAGAGGACAGCTCGTAGATGATATCAGCCTTCTTGCTGCCGGCGATGTCTCTAGAGAATGTCTGCGGATAAGTCGTTGTGATGAATTCATTACTCTTATCTACAAACTGATAGAATGCCTCGCTCTTTTTCTCTACAGAACGGATGGTGTCTATGCCGGATTCCTTCCACATCTTGTCGATTGTCTTCTTGCCTTCGGATAGGAGTTCGGCGGCTTGTGCCTGTGATGCAGAAGATGGCTCGGTAGCTGTTGGCTGCAGGGATTTCTGGCCATAGGAAAGTGGGGCTGGCTTCTTGGTTTGCTGGCGGATGGATGTATCCTTCTTGGCTTCGGTATGTTCAGGGGTAGTGTTTATGCTCCTCTCCGGCTGATGCAGTAATGGGTAACTGATGAAACCTAATAAGATGATACAGACCAAAGTTGCGATTGCGATACGCTTGATACCGGATGGATGGCTGTTTCTGCGAGCCATGAAATCGGCTTTGAGTTCGTCAACATTGGCATATCGCTGGGTTATGGGAGCCTTGCATCGTTTGATGATGGCAGTATAGGGTTTGCCGGGAAGTATCTTTTCCAGGATACAACCGATACTGAAGATGTCGTTGCGGATGTCTGCCTGTTGGGATACAATCTGTTCAGGTGAGATGTAGCCCGGTGTGCCGGCAGGCTGTTTGAGAATGGCAAAGTCGTCGGTATCTGAAAGTCCGAAATCGATGAGCTTTACATGATTGCCATTATGGGTAATCATGATGTTGGAAGGCTTAAGGTCTCTGTGTACTATCTGCTTGGCATGGATGTAATGCACAGCATCAAGCAGCTGGAGGAAGATTCCTTCTCCCTCAGTCTTCTTGCCGCTCCAGTGTTCCAGCGTGATACCATCTATCCATTCCATCACGATACAGGTGCCCATTTCCGGTATATCTTCCATACTGTAGGCTGATACGATGTTGGGATGCTGCAGGGATATGAGGATATCGAACTCTTTGTGCAGCAGGTTCTTGTAGTTTTCGTCTTGATGGTATGGCTCCTTCAGCCCCTTGAGTACCCACCATCTGCCATAGCGCTTTGCCTTGCAAAGAATGTTGAATCCTTTGCAAGGTATAGGAGTAAAGTCTGAAAATTGCTCAGACCTTCTGCTTTCTTCTATGATAATTCCAGAATATGAATCCATGTTACGCAGACTGGGTTGATAATTCGGTTGCAAAATTAACTAAATAGAGATACCCATCCCACATAAGCGGGATGGATATGAGTATACATATTGGGCAGACAACTGGAACTGTCATTCTTGTGTACTGCGAATTGTCCAGATTCTCAGTCCGAACTAAGCGTAGTTGCTACCTCATTATGTCTGCATTATGTCTGCCGCCATTACTAACGGCATTGCAAATATAGGCATTTTAAAAGAAATTTTCAAGCGAAAACGAAACTTTTAGTATTCTTTAAACTTTGACGATTGGTTCAAACTCATTCCTCCCCGAGCTTATATCTTTTTATATCGGAACTGGTTGCCGAAAATCCACTCTCTTTTTAATGCCTGGCTGGTTGGCTATCAAATCACATCAAAGCGGTCTTTGCCATGGCTGTGCGGGATGGGACCGCCTGGGGATAGCTTGCTATGGGGACGCCTTACTATAGCTTGCTGATTGGAACCGCTGAGTATCTCTGAATCACAATGCAAAGATACGAAATCGGTGAGGAGGCAACTCACAGTTGCTCATACTTGCTCACAGTTGCTCATACTTTTTCATAGATTCTCTTTGCTCTGGTGTTTGTAAGCCCTTTTACATGCCTTGCTTGGTATCACTTCTAAATGCCTGGCTTGTTTGATTTTTAAGGGCTTTATGATTGGATTGCGGTTCGTAAGCCAGGGGGTTACGGGGCGTAAGTCCCTGACTTTTGCGTCGTAAGTGACTGACTTTTGCACCGTAAGTCTTTGACTTTTGATTCGGAAGTAACCTGCTTCTGGA
>JAJWOH010000050.1:0-22029 GCA_021635485.1 Segatella copri
GATACGGATTATGGAAAGATTAGCTATCAATGAACTTCTGAAATGGAAGAATAAATTGGGTTACTAACGTACCGCTCTATGCGGTAAATGGTCTCGAATTTTATTCGATACAAAATTAATCTTTCTCATGAAAACACAAAAGAAATCCCCCAAAAACTTGCATAAAAGAGAAATATTGCTTATTTTTGCAGCAAATAAAAAGAAAGAACGATGGCAAAGGAAAATATAAGCTAGGACGAGACATTGAAGCTAAGCAATATACCAACAATTATGGTTCTGGCTTTTACAAGAATCTCAGCCAGGACTTGAAGAATGAAATGCCCGGGGTGAAGGGATTCTCGCCAACCAATTTGAAGTACATGAGCTACTTTTATAAGCTCTATGCTCCATTGGCTGCAAATCGTCAGCAAGCTGCTGACGATTTTGAAGAGGACTTGTATAAAACAGATATTCAGCGAGTTGGAGATAAAAAACAAAATCGTCTACACGGTGTAGACGATTTCAAAATTCTATTCTTTATTCCATGGTTTCATCATCAACGTATCATCGATAAATGTAAGGGCGATATGGACAAAGCCCTGTTCTTCGTAAGAAAGACTTGGGAGAACAATTGGGGACGTGACGCTCTTCTTAACTGGCTTGATACCGACCTTTATGAGCGTGACGGCAAAGCCATCACAAACTTCCAATCCACGCTCCCTGCTGTGCAGAGTGACTTAGCGCAACAGATAACAAAAGACCCTTATCAGATCATACAAGGAACCGATGGGAATATCAGAATATCAACTATCCCAACTCTTTCCGAAAGACTTTAAGTCTTCTATGCCGACTAAAAGGTTCGACCACTTTAAAGCGGATTTGCTATCCGCAGCCGTAGGCTTTTCATATTGATATCTTACGTATCAATCCTTAGTCTCCTTTATATCAGAAAGCGTTGCTTCAATATCTTCGATTGTAGGCAACTGGCTTTGTATGTTTTCAGGCATGAGCTTAGACAACTGATATTCGGAGATGCCTATTGGCTGATTGGTTGATTCAAGAGCATATTGAGCCATCACATTGTTCTTGGTTTTGCAGATAAGCAATCCAATTGTAGGGTTGTCAGTAGGCTTCTTTTTTATATGATTTACAGCACGGTTAACATCCTTACATTGCGATATGATATACAGGTGATGCCCCCAAGGAACGGAGAAGAATACGTCCTCGTTTATTTGGGCAACAGGTTGTTGCCCATGTCCTTTTTGTAATTGTGCAACAACTTGTTGCACAATTATATTTCCTTGATTATAAAAGAGATACCATTGCCTAATGTATTGTAGATTCCTGTATGAAAGCCCTTTCATATCTGGAAACTCCGCCATAAGTTCACGGCTCAATTCTTTGAGCCAGCCATCGCCCCAAGATGCAGATTTCTGCTTTTCACAGATGTCTGCACCCATACGCCAATAAAGGCGGAGCAATTCTGTGTTAACCTTGATTGCCGCCTTAACCTGTGCATGGCGTATATCTTTCTTCAACTGCGAAACAAAAGAGAAATATTGCTTATTTTTTGCAGCAAATAAAAAGAAAGAACGATGGCAAAGGAAATATAAGCTTATCAGTAATTTCTCATAAATCGTGTAATAATTCATAAAAAAGAAGGTTTTTACTTGGTAGTTTCAGGTTTTTATTTTATCTTTGCAGAAGATAGGCTGCATCTCGGCAAAACATTCAAGCAAGCTTGATGTTCTGCACTCGATTTGCACTATCTTTGCGGTAGAAACAAAAACGATAATTATGAAGTCAAGGGAATATTATATATCACTCATCACTTCTCATGCCGAAGAACTTAAAAAGAACTTTGGCATTAAATCATTACGCCTTTTCGGTTCAGTGTCTAGAAACGAACAGAAAGAAGGTAGTGACGTTGATATATGCGTAGATATGGAACCGAAAATGTTCCTTGTAGTAAGACTGAAACGAT
The DNA here is from genome assembly GCA_021635485.1 of Segatella copri. Classification (GTDB taxonomy): domain Bacteria; phylum Bacteroidota; class Bacteroidia; order Bacteroidales; family Bacteroidaceae; genus Prevotella; species Prevotella copri_P. Next base: position 1,964 of record JAJWOH010000050.1, read on the forward strand.
TTTTAGAAAACCTGCTGGAATGTTCTGTAGACATAGTAAGATTGCACAAGCATATCAATCCATTCCTCCTAAAAGAAATAGAGCATGACGGAATATACATCATCAAATAGAGTACTTGGAACCTTAATACAAATTAAGGAAGCCATTAAACAATTGCAAGATTGGAACAAAGATGTACAGACAGTTGACGATTACTATTGTACACCTGAAGGTATGAAGAATCTTGCAGCTAGCTGTATGCTTATCGAGGCAATTGGAGAAGGAGTTAAGCAAATTGACAGATTAACTCAATCTCGCCTACTAAATGAGCGTCCGGAAATACCATGGCAAGATGTTATTGGCATTCGCAACCATATAGCACATGGCTATTTTGATATTGATGGAGACATCGTGTTCGACGTCATCAAAAATAATCTTGATGACTTACTAGCAGCTATAAATTATTTTATATCAAAATTCTGAGGTCTGTGCTGCTGTTGTCACTTTTCCCCATACGGGCTGAAGGCCCAAAAGCTCATAGCCCAGGGTAACACCCTGGGTACACCAGCAATCAGCCTTGCTCCCTGTAAGGGCAAAAGCCTAAAAATTCCGTGTAATCCGTGCCTATTTCTCTCGCCTTTCCACCTCCGGCTCCGCCGCCATTACCGGCTCATCTTCCGGCAGCACATACCTCTTCACCTGAATATCGTTCAGGTAGATATGGTTCAGCGTAAAGGCGAGCGCCTCCAGCGTCTTCTCCCTTACCGCCGGCTTCAGTTCACATTCCCATATCACGATGGTATGCCATCCCATTTCAGCCAGCCGGTGCAGCACCTCATGGTCCCTCTCCCGGTTCCTCCTGATCTTCTCCCTCCAGAACCCGGTGTTCGATTTCGGCACCACATAATATTTACACCCCTCATGTCCGTGCCAGAAGCACCCGTTCACCAGAATACAGGTGCGATACTTCCTCAGCACGATATCCGGCTTGCCCGGCAAGCGTGGATGATTGAGCCGATACCTGAATCCCCTAGCCCACAGAAATTTCCTGACAAGAATCTCCGGTTTGGTATCCCTGCCCCTTATTGCCGCCATATTATTATGGCGCTGTTCTATGGTCAAACGGTCCGACATTTTTAATTTATCATCAATATCAGCTTTAACATTGCAACATCGCAGCAGGCGTTATGTTCAGAACCTTGCATAGCAATCTAGCTATTTTTAGAGTAGGCTCAGAGCGCCCTGTTACATAATCGTTAATACGTGAAGGACTTACTCCAATTTCTGAAGCCAGTTGTTTTTGAGTCATATCCTTTTCATTTAAAGAAAGTTCTATAAGTTCAGAAACAGAAGGTTTTCCGATAGGAAAATGTTTCTTTTCGTATGACTCTACAATGTCCGACATTAAAGTCAGTTCTATGGCATTCCTATCGTTGGCAGGCGTATCGTCCGTTACCAAAGGCAGGAGATCTTCTATTCTGTTGAGTGCAAACTCATATTGTTCTTTCGTAATTCTATCCATAATTGTTTTTATTAAATGGTGGAACAATCTATTTTGTCATATTCACTATGTGTTCCGACAAATCTTACGAAGAGTCGGCCTATTGTAAATTTAATTACCACTACCAACCTATACCTGTTTCCTCGAATGTTGAATACATAATGTTGATTACCTACGTAGTCAGCATCAGGAAAGTCAGTTCTTATATCAGAAAAGTTGCGCCATTCTGCTTCTTCTGCAATCTGGTACCATCTTTCCAGAGCTACTTTTGAGTCTTCTCGCCCAGGGGTCTCGTAAAACTCTTTTAGTTTCCTATGCGAAATAATTCTCATAATTCCATGATTTAAATTTTCATTGCAAAGATATACAGAAATATTGAAATACAATAGTTTCTTTCATAAATATTTTGTTTTTTAGGATTATTTATATGATTAAGCTATTTTTTCTACAATTTAGCTTTCCATCTTGCCCCCCTTACGGGCTGAAGGCCCAAAAGCTCCTAGCCCAGGGTAACACCCTGGGTATAAGCGCAATCAGCCTTGCGCCCTGAACCAACGGTCACCGGCGCGTAGCGGAATTGAAAATCGCTGGCCGAAGGGTAAAGCAAAGGTAAAGGGCAAAAGCCTTAAAAAGATAAGGATATAAGGTATAAAGACAAGAGAAGAATACATAGCCCTCATCACATCTCATGCCGAAGAACTGCAAAACACCTTCGGCATCACCTCCCTGCGCCTCTTTGGTTCTGTAGCAAGAAACCAGCACCACGATGGCAGCGATGTAGACGTCTATGTAGAAATGCCCCCCAAGTTTTTCCTGATAGTCCGTCTGAAGGCATACTTGGAAGAACTTCTGGGCTGCCCTGTTGATATTATCCGGAAGCACCAACACCTCAATCCCTTCCTACTCAAGGAAATTGAGAGAGATGGGATTGAAGTGATAGCAGAGCGATAGATGCGATAAACTACCTTATCCTATATTCATCAGTTCACGCAATGAGACGATAGTTTTCGTCTCGCACTCAGCAACTTCCCTGAAACCGAAACCAAAGCTCTGGTAATCAGTCAGCGACAGGGCTAAAATCAGTTTATCATCCTTTATTCTCAGTCTGGAATTTGTCACCCGATAATATCCTTCAGATGCATTCTCAACTATAAACATAAAATAGTCGATAGAATCTATCTTGAACATACCCTTATTGATATCCAGAGGGATTTCCATAGAAAGCCTATTATGCTCATAATCATCATAAGCATCCCTATCGACAGCTAATACAAATACGTTTTCAGTATCATATACCAGGCCTTTTTGAGGGATAGAATCTTTTACATGCTCATAAACACTATCTTCTAACAAGATTTCTCTGAGATGCCTTTCCAACAGGTCGCATTGAATGATATCATCCTCATTCTCTTTGGCAGCTGGCAACAGAGGGAAAGCACCGATATTCACTTTTCTAATGCTCTGATAAAAATAACGCCCGTAGATTTCATCTCCTACCACTCTACCAGGGAAAAGAATATAACCACCTATAATTTCCTTGGCAGAAGGACGGACTTCTGTTTTCATTGAATAATAGATAGCGTCACGATAACGATGCATCTGATTGATGGCATCAGGCAGTGGATAATCGGCAACATCTATGCTGACGCCCTCATCCAATTCACCATCCCTGGCATCATCCTGCACCCTGTATTTTGCATCATAAAGATAGGTAAGAACAAATCCGTCTTTCTTTTTTATTGTCACTACGATATCAGGGCGCTGCTCAGTTGTTGTTGTCGAGAATTCCTTGGTTCGTCGGTTATAAGTGTGCTGGTATTCCAGGCAGACCTTATCTCCATTCTTTACGTTATCGAACTCAATAACATGCGTCATCTCGCTCTTAACGATTGTGTTGAGCATTTTACTTTTATCCTCGCGCACATGATTATTCGGTTTCTGCAAATCCAACCCAAGCACCTTAGCTATAAGACGCTTCATTACCAGGAAACACCATATTTCATAGAGTTCCCAGATTTGCTTCATTCCAATATCTGTCTTACCATCAATAAGTTCGAGTGAATTTTTAAGCATTAACCACGCCTTGTATATCTTGCTGTAGCCCATACGCTGCTGCAAGATTGCGCTCTCCTGACGGAAGCCTTCGAATTCTCCAACCTTTTGGAAAAATGGTGAAGTTTCCAGACGTTTGAACTGTCTCTGATAGTCCTCCAATAATTGGCGTTCCTCAGCATCCATGACATTAGGAAGAGCGCCCAGCTCGCTGAATACTTCACGGAATTTCTTTCCCAGGACATGAAGAGTATACTTCACAAACCGGTTTTCCCGAGTGTTGATTGTATTCTCAGTCTGTTCGTATCTGAAATAATGCATTTCAGCATCTTGCCCCATATTCCTGTAGCGTTCCTCTTCCCTCTGGCTCCATCTGCGTATCCTTTCAGGACGTGCATGATACGTTTTGCGTACAGGCTTGTTGTTAGGGCGTGACATTACAAACCTTACGTTTCTGAAATACTCATCCACAACGCTCCTGAAGATACTGAGCCAAATGATATGATTGTTCTTGACACTGCGCTGAAGAGCAAAACTGCTGAAAGTCAATGTCAGATAATCGTATATATAGTTCTCATACTCCTGGTTGATGAGAGCCATAATCTGCTGCAAGTCGTTTTTGGTATCCAACTTAGGGGATGCCACATACAGCTCCATTTTCTCATGATGCAAGTGTCCGTCTGCATCCCAATAATCAAAAGCAAAAGAAAACTTTCCCGGGGAATTCAGGAAGTCTATGTCACCCACCAGAATACCAGAGTCGGAAGAAGAGGAATAAAACTTAAAGTTTTCACCAATACTCTTCAGCTGATGACGTACATGAGGATATTGTTTCTCTATGGATATATCCAGTCCTTTCTTGAACTCCACAGCAAACTGATACTTACATGTTTCGAACAAGACAGGCCAAGACTGCGGCCATTCTTCACAAGGCACAATCCCATCATTCTGCGCAACAAGCTCATTCTTTCCTGCCGGTAAATCCCGCAACTTCAACGTGCCCTTACGGCTTGAAGAATAGGCACAATAAGTCTGTGCGGCACTTCTTACACGTCGCACAAACCTATCCCATGCATAATTGACAGATGCCGTACTGACCGTAATCAGGTAGTCAGGACATTCAAACTTCAATACATCCATATCATTATCTTAATTCCAGAAACTGGTAAAACCACTATGGTCTTTACCAAAGCGTTCTATCATAAACTCTATTTTTTCTAAACTTTGGTTCCAGTTGTTCTTATCAGCTCTGGTAGCCAACTTTACCAAGCATGCGTCACACTTTTCATAATCACCTTCTATACGAGGCAAGACCTTCTGCATTAAGATATTATCAAATATTGAGTTCAAATCAGTATTGATCTGTACACCATCCTTTTCCTCTTCCTCTCCCATCAGTTCAGCTATTTTCTTTTTAGCACGATAGAGCAGGATTGTCTCATTCAGTATTCGGTAACTAATCTTGAAAGGAGTGCCTTTCAAATCAGAGTTTATACTATTGATAAAGACGATGATTTGCTTTTCATCTTCTTCAGACAGTTCAAAACGACCATCCACCAGCATTTCGGTAGCACGTACTTCATCGCTGATAAACAATTCGCCCTTCCGATAATTCTTTACATAGCCCAGCGTGACATCGTACTCAAAGTAAGACTGGTCAAAATCTTCAACAATCGTCTCAAAAGTCATGGCTCTGTCGATTACCTTTCTTGAGAAGGAATTGGTTGTATCATCCATGTTGATGGTACCTATGATGATTACGTTCTGTGGAATGGTCAAACCATCACGCTTCAGTTCATCTACCAGCCAGCTCTGCTCGAAGAAATCGGATTCATCCTCTTCTGCTTCCTTTATCCTTGCAGAAAAGTCTGTTACATCCTTAACCTCGATGGTAGGTTTCAAACCAAGTTCCAGGAATATATTGAAATCATCCCCATAGCTGCTGTCATTGAATACACTGGCAGGCACAATTGCGTCTGTAACAACAGAGCCATCCTTCTTGCGTTTTCTTGATTCTATGACGCTGAGGAAATCAGCAAAATACTCCTCTACAGGCGCAAGGTTCATCTCATCAAGACAGACAAAGAAAGGAACTTTCGGGTGGTGTTTTGCCTTTACCAGAAAGCGCATAAAATCAGTTACATAATAGTTTCTGTTCACAGACGAACGGAATCCTGTAATATCAGTTGCATCATGCCAGTTAGGCTTAACGCTGACAAGGAGATAGTTGCCAGGCGAGGTTTCTGAGGTATTCAAAACGCCGTCACACGGACATGTTGCAAAAGCCAGACTCTTGACAAGCAAGCTCTTTCCTGTACCTGAGAAACCGCCTAAAATAAGGAATGGCTTGGTTTTAATGGCAGCCATATAGGCGTAATCACGGGCATCAAGTTCAACGTCGTCTGATGATGGCTCTACGGAAGATGCGCTCTGAGACTGACCAGATGCCACATTCGAATCTTCTATCTGAGGTAGGTTTCTCATTTGATTTTGCAGGTCCTGTACATCCTTACCAATTAAAGCCGTAAAGTGCAATTCTTCCTGTCCTGCTATATCAATATCATAGATAACCCAAGGGGTAGAAGATGATATCCCTAACTTTTTCTCCGCTTCCTTAAAGAAATCTTCGTTCGATATATTCCCATATTTCAACTTTGGGGTATACTTAATCTGCAATCTGCCACTATGAGCCTCTGCTCTATCACGTATGATTGCCATTACAAAAGAAGCGGGTATCTGAACCTTGTTCACAAACACTTTGTCGAACACAGAGACCAACATCGGTTCAGATGTTGCTCCATCAAAACCGGTGTTACCATAGTAAATTTTTGATCCCTTACCGATAGGCAGGGAAAAATCATGAGTATTTATGGTAACACACTTATGCATCATGCCGATGACAATATTAGAAGCCACATCTTTTTTAATGAGATGTAACTTCTTTGTGTCCTGATTAACTATAGCAGTACCCCAAGATGGGCAGCCAGGACAATTAAAAGCTAAAGAAAAATCATCTATTCTCATAATCCAGACTATTTATCAATTAAAGATAACCATTTCTCTTTTCTCTCGGCAGAATCATGGTATGATTCACTATACTCCTTATTCACTATTACAGCTTTAAAATGAAGTTCGTCGAGATTACATACATTCATTTCATATATGAACCAGCATGATTCCCAATTCAATCCTAGTTTCTTCCTGGCAATACGGAAGAATTCTGCATTTGACAGCTTCTCGCCATCAAAATTATACGTTATTTTATCAGAATACTTTATTGAGCGCCTTCCCGAATGGCTTGCGCTTAATTCTTTTATGAGTACCATGATAAAAGGATAATCAATGCTTATTCCATTAATATAAACCTTTCTAAACACACCGGCAAGATGACACTCTTCAAAGTTTGAAGCAATATCTATATGTCCGCCTTTACCTAAAGGCAGACATACATGATGAAGATTGACTGAATTATATAGCATGCCAACCAATATTTCCTCGCATCCTTCTACCGTGAATTTGTAGTCAGGCTTTGACTGGCCCAGTTCGGTTCCCCAAGATGGTGTTCCACCACCTTTATCTATGTAGGAACCAAAGGATAAAGTACTTAAATTTAACTTCATAACTGTTTGAATATATGCGTTAACAATCTACCAACTAAATTCACATCCCAACCATTGCCTGCACGTTTTGACAGTTGGGTATACGACTGCCCGTCAAAATCAATCTCACACTCTTTCAGGTCACGTGAAATCCGGAATCCCATAAGCCTGAACTGTTCGTGTACGGACATCTTGCGCACAATTTCTTTGCCGTCTCTAGGAACTTCTACAACTCGAAGGCTGTTATGCTCTGGCTGGGTTATCGTAATGCAGTAGCCATCTAGCTTGATTTTCTTATTATACACATCAAAGCATAATGGTGCTTGAACTTTGAAAGAATCGATGTTATGTTTAACCTTAAGATGGGCAATCTGAGCATCACTCAGATACAGTTTATCCTCTGGATGTATATCCAGGAAATCAGCCATTTTTTTATCAGACTCCACCTTTTCTGGTTCCATACTGAAATCCTCAGGCAGACCACCCAGACGAGCAAACATCCAAAGTCTTTCTCTATTCTGCGGAATACCATAATCTTTAGAATTCAGAACCGCTTTTGCCAAAGGATTTTCGCCATAACCCATTTCTCTCAAGTCCTTGACCAACTGGTCATGTATAGGCTGAAACTTACCATGTGTAAAGCCTTTAACGTTTTCCAGAAACAGATATTTCGGCTTCTTCACTTTACAGATGCGGATAATATGACCTAGCATAGCGCCACGCCCATATGGATCTTCAGTTCCCATCTGCATACCAGCAGAAGAGAAAGGCTGGCATGGGAAACCACCCATAAACATATCGAAGTCAGGTAAATCTTCAGGATTTATCTTCGTTATATCTCCCCAATTTTTTAATGGGTTCCCATTTTTGTCTTTATGGTTTGCATCAAATAAAGCAGCAGCATACTTGTCAAACTCCGAATAACCGACTACTTCATAGTCTATATTCGGGATGTTTTCTTTCAAACGTTTCAAACCATATGATGCACCACCATATCCGGCAAAGCCTTCAAATACTCTAATCTTCATGTCTATAATATATTAAACCACATCGTGGCAAAAATGTTCGTAATGTTGAGCCAACAAGTCTCGATTCGGCAAGAATCTTCTTGGCAAAACTATCTTTTTATGATTAAACCCTAAGATGTATTCCCTAGTTTTCTCAGGAACCCCTCCAGGTCTTTCTCCGAAAAACTTTTCGGATATCACTATCTCGTAATCAGGTGAAATCCCTATCAGATTTTCATCATAAGCCTTATGGAATAAAGAATTCAGACAAAGTCCATTTTCCGGATTTGTACGATTTGCTTCATCTTGCTTCCAACCTACTATATGACTAGCCTGTAATAACAGGGGATTTTTCAAGCCTGTTATGCAGCAACTTTGATTATATGACGCCAGAACCGTTTCCCTAAAGAAATCCTGGTTTATGCGTCTTTTTATTTCTTGTATACGTTCCTCACCAGCAGGCAAGTCACTCAAATCTATAGAAAGAGAGTCCTCCAGTTCTTTATTTCTAAGTGAAGCTAAGATAAGTTCAGCATCATAAGCTAGTTTTTCCCAATTGCCATAATACTTATTCCATACAACCTCATCTAACTTAGCCGTATGAGCTAGTCCTTCCACGCCTCTACTTTTCATTTTAGGGTCAAAACTTGCCAAATTACCGACTTTTCTTACTACGGCATCAGCAGTTCTTCCTATTAACGCACCGAGTTCTTTCACAAAATCTTTTCTGGCAGAAAATTGCCCAAATGGTTTACGGCAATACTCATAAAGCACAACCGTTATCTGCTCTTCCGTCCAGTTGTTTCTTCCTGCCATAATTATCACTCATTGAAAAGTTCATTATTATTTTGTATTTCTTCACGAGTAAACTTCTGTGAGATAACATCTATACGCTTATTAAGCTCATTTTTAAAGAAGTCTTTATCCATGAACTCCAGTCGCTTTGTTCCGCCTATAAAACTGAACAGTTTGCGTATGTATTGAGCTCTCATATTCATTCCATCTTCCAGCAGATAAGGATGTTCTTCGAAAAATTCCAGAATACCTTTCATTGCCTCCCGATGCCTTATCAGAGATAAAGGACCAAAACTGTTTATTCTCAGCTCTTGGTTTTTGAAAAGAATCTCAGTCAATTCAAAAGGATTTTCACGCTCATTGTCTACGGAAAGATAAACACTCCACCATGCACTCGGCAATGCCATACGGAAAACGCTAACGTCATTTTCGAACCAGTGATTAACAATATACTTTTCGGTTACATCGTCTTTCAGTACATCCGAATGACGTTGCTGTACATATGGAAACAAATCCACATGCGCCAGATATACCCACAAATCAGGCAGAGAAGCTAATAATGGCGTAACTGTATTGTATGCCTTATACAACTCCACAGCTGTCGTAAAATCGTCTTCTGGGTCTAATCTGTCAAGCAGTCCTTCAGGCTTATACACGTTCGCCAAAGCCTTCACTTTAGAAGGGTCAAACGGGAACGTTTCACCTTGATAATCTGAGATTTGGATATTACGTCTCAAATCCTCCATATATGATTTTTTAAATACTTTCTGTAGTTCCATATTTAATCCTCCTGATCTTCGTTTTGAGAATTTGCTATTCTTTCCAAGCTATCCAACATTCGTTTGTATGGATCCTGTAAAAGTAAGTCGGCTGCTTTATAAGCTAGTGACATATCACTCTTCATCTCTTCCGGTAAAATATGCAGTTCCTGCAGTCTTATGATAAGACTGTCTGCCCACATTTTCCCAGAATCCTGATTTTCATACAGATTAACCAATGCGTAGACCAATGCGTTATGGACTAAAGATGAATGAATTACTTCAGGGAAGCTGTTACCAATTCGCTGATACTGAACAAACAGGTCATGAGGGAGTTCTATCAGAATCCTGTCGTTCGAAAGATTGAAAGTTGTCCTTTCTGCTCCATCAGCCGCTTCAGTAATTTGCATGAAAGAACCGGCTGCATACAGTTTATCAAACTTCACATTGGTATTCCACCACGCCAAAGGAAATACAGCAAGCATATCACCTACCTCCAGATCAAAAGTGAATCCATGATAGTCCTCATTAAAATCACTGTTGTTGTAATCAGGAATAGGCTCGCTAGCAGCGATAAAGCACTGGAATTCTATACGTCCGTTTACCTCTGTTCTGCCCAAATTTATATCGAAATGGGGAGAAGAAGATTTATAACATCTGCGAAGGAAAGTACTCCTGCAAGTTACCTCACAGGCATACTCTGCCTTACCTTCAGAAACCAACTGTGTTATATCCCTATTTTGCTGATTCAAGTCGATGCGAAACATATAGTCTGTTGCCGTCTTTACAGGATCAGCCATCTGTATGCAATCGTCTGTCAAAAGCGGATATACGTCGTCATATATACCGAGTACCGGATATGGCAATGATACGTTTTTATACTTCATATAATTCCTCCGCTGCTAATTTTATAGAATGTTTCATATTGTCCGTAAAACGTACCCTCAGGCGCAATCGTCCCTCTGGCAGATGTACATCACGAACTATATTGCCACTCACGTTACCAATGTTAGATTCTTCAACTTGCAATTCTTCGTCACTATCTTCTCCAACCGCATAGAAATGAAGGCGTACATTGCCGACCTCTTCATTCGGATGGAGAACAACATAGTGATAAATCTTGCCACCTTCCACTTGCGAGAATGTTCGATAAGGAATGTTTATCGGTGTAGCAAACAAGCCTTTCTCACCTTTTTCATCCTCTTTTTTGGTTTCCGATGCATTACCCGGTTTTTGGATTCCCTGGCTGTTAGGCTTTTTCTTGGCTTCACCATGTCCGGACAAGAGCTTACCACCAGTTTCATTTGTTGCATTGGTACTCTTGTTGATAAGTACATGTCCCGTCGAAGGCGGATTCGGCTTTGGCATAACAGTTGGGTTATCCTCACTTTTTGGAATATCCGTTGTGTATGAAGAGCCTTCATCCTGAAGATACCCTGTAGGTTTTCCTTCTACACTTTCAGGCATATCTTCCATCTCCAAGTCGTCGTCATCAAACGACGTTGGTATATACAGAAAATCCTCTAACCCCTTGATATCTAAGGTAGCTTTATCCTTCAAAGAGAAAACCTTATTCAGACATTCATTAATAAATTCATCTAATTCTCTCAAGACCTGGCGTCCCATTCCATTTTGGCGACCTCTACTTCTCCAATTTGTGGCTTTCCACTCTGTATGGGCAGGATTCTCCATATTACGCAGCATGTCATTTCCCTCTTCACTATCGCAATAGAATACGCCATACATGCCGTAATTAGTCTTATTCTTTTGTGAATAGACTAGCATTTGTGGAGCTCTCATATATGCAATTTTGTCTGCAGCACCTTTGCACTTGAAAACATAAAAGCATACATGTCCAAGTAAGGGAAGTTTTTCTTCTATTAGCCTATATTTGGAAGATGTATTGGCGAAGCGTACTGCGTCAAAGTACGGTCGAGGATTATAATAACCGGCCTTACGAGTGTTGTCTTCTATTCCCTCAAAATACTCTTCCATCAAGTCCACAATCGTATTTTTGGTTATATTGACAACATCATTCACGTTGACCTCTAATTTACCTTCATATATAGCAAACCAAAAGTTACGAAGAACAGCCTCAATCATCTCTTTGACAGCCTCGTCTTTGTATTTCATTTTAAAACCAAGAATATTAATATCAGTTCCCGGTTCTGCCCTACGGAATTGTGCTGGGATATCTGCTTCATCAGATATCGGCTTTCCTTCCTGGTCGTCATAATAGCCAAAAGCTACTTTTTTCTTACCCTGATAAGTATGAGTACAAAGAGAGCTGGCTCCTTCAAAGAACCTATCGCCATTTTTTGTACAGGTACTCACCATTATCGTACTGATAGGTGACAACAGGTAATAAGCCGCCTTTCCAAATCCAAAAGAACCTCCAGCAGAAGTGTCGTCTTTAGCACTTACTCCTGCAGACCGAACAAAAGCATAGAAAGGACTATCTGTTTTGTCTTTTTCATAAGACATACCCTTCGTGTTGTAATCACTTACCCGAATGTACCCCAAATGGTTATGATGAGTTTCGTCAGCGAAAAACTTCATCATAGGTTCATAAATCGCCTTTGCATTATAGTTATTCGAATAATAATCCAAACACCCCTTTATATGTTCCTTCAGGCTAAAGAATTCTGGATAATCGCATCCATTCATCTCCCTGAAAGAGAAAACTACCTGTACAGGCACCGACTTGTCGTCGACGGCATCCAAAGAGTTCTGGATGCTTTCTCTTACAAGCGCAGCATAAGGATGATTTTTGAAACTTTGTTCCATGGCATTATTTGGGCCCACTTCCTGTACGTTAGGTTGGTCCGCAAAATACCATTTACAATTCTTTTCTCTTCCAGCCATCTTAGTTCTTTGTTTTTATCAGTTTCTACGAGTATCTAGCCTCTTTCAACTTTTTAGCTTATTTTAATCATTCACTTTCCCCTTTGCTCAGTATATCCCTTTCGACTTCGGCAACAAAGTCTACGAATGAGATACCCAGAACTTGGCAAATCTGTCGAAGTTCTATGAGATCCAAGCGACGGTCGCAAGTCTCAATTTTGCTGATAAAGTTTTGGTTAACCCCCAATTTATCAGCAAGTTGCGCTTGTGTTACACCCTTACCTTCACGCTTACTTCGCAAGCGTCCAATAACCTGATGATATAAATGTGAATGTATACTCTTGTCCATATTCGTTTTAATTTGATGCGCAAATATATATTCTTTTATCGGATATACCAAAATGGGATATACAGGCACATGTGGAAGAAATCCTATTGTCAGTTCGAGGATGAATCGAGGGAACAAAGCCTGAGGTTCGGAGTGGCATATAAAGCTTTTGCCCTTTCAGGGCGCCAGGCGTGCAGACATGAATACCCAGGGCGGTGCCCTGGGCTAGGAGCTTCTGCCCTTTCAGGGCGTGAGGGGAATGGCAGGAGGCGTGAGGGGGATGGCTCTTTTGCGTATATTTTTCAGATATAATTTGGCGCTTTCAGAGAAAAAGTGTATTTTTGTGGGAGATATTAAATTAAAGGAGAAGATTATGGCAACATTAACAGATGTAGATGCAGAAGCAATGAGACAGAGATTGGTGGTGAAGGAAAGCCTGACACAGGCTTTTAAAGAACTCCGTGAGGCAGAAGCTTCAGGAGCCGAACTTCCTGATGCCCGAAAATTATTCAAATAAACGGAGGATACATTTATTGGTTATGAATGTAAAGGAACATATATTGGCAGCTATCCGCAAATGCCTGGCAAAAAACTTGCCAGCTAGCGGGAAGGCGATACTTTTCGGCTCACAAGCCAGAGGTACCGCCAGGGAGGATAGTGACTGGGATATCCTTATCATATTGGATAAGGAACCTAACGGACTTGACTTTTTTACCTTTTACCTTAAGAAAAGCTCTTTTTTCGCATATTTTTCAGATATAATTTGGTGCTTTCAGAGAAAAAGTGTACTTTTGTGGGAAATATTTAATTAAAGGAGAAGATTATGGCAACATTAACAATAGATAATCAGATGGTAGTGAAGGAAAGTCTGACACAGGCTTTTAAAGAACTCCGTGAGGCAGAAGTTTCAGGAGCCGAACTTTCTGATGCTCGAAATTTATTTAAATAAACGGAGGATAAATTTATTGGTTATGAATATAAAGGAGCAATTACAAACCAGATTGCAATTGAAGGAAGGTGCCGAGGTAGAATATAAGTCTGCTAAGGGAGGTTTTCCTCAATCCTTTTGGAGTTCTTTTTCTGCATTTGCCAATACCGATGGTGGTTATTTGGTGTTGGGGGTTAAGGAAAAGAATGGGGGCTTTGTGCCCGATGGTTTGACAGAGAAGCAAATTACAGATTATCGCAAAAAGTTTTGGGATGAAGCACATAATAAAGCATGTGTAAGTATACCTTTGCTTGTAGAGAGTGATGTGGAAGAATATCAAACAGATGGTGGAAGTTACCTTCTGGTGTTTCATATACCTCGTGCCCCATACAATCTGCGTCCTGTTTATCTTACGCTTAATCCCTTTGGTAACACCTATCGCCGTCGTCATGAGGGGGATTATACATGCTCTTCCTGTTCCTTTTCGATTGGATGAAAAACAAATGAGAATAGATACTACTACGGCTCATACTGCATTGAGAGAAGCATTTGCAAATAGCATTATTCATTGTGCTTATACTGTAATGGGGAATATTACCGTGGATCGGTTTTTCGATAAGATTGTATTGTCGAATCCTGGTACGATGCTGGTAAGCAAGGAGGAATTTGAGGAAGGTGGGCATAGTATCTGTCGCAATCCGCTTATCCAAAAAATGTTCGTATTTATTGGCGTTGGTGAAAAAGGAGGAAGTGGGGCTGGCGTGATAGCAAAGGGGTGGAAGGATAATGGCTGGAAACAATTACCTTCATTAAAAGAAGTAACTCATCCTGACAGGGTTGAAATGACGTTATTTATTCCAACTTTTACCGGCGATAAAACTATAGAAAATCCGGCGATAACACAGAAATCCGGCGATAAAACTATAGAAAATCCGGCGATAACTCAGAAATCCGGCGATAAAACTATAGAAAATCCGGCGATAACACAGAAATCCGGCGATAAAATAGGTGATATAATGAAAAAATCAATTTTTGATTATATAGTTAGTCATCCTAATTGTAAATCAACTGATATTGCTTCTTGTGTTGGACTACAGATATCTCAGACCAAATGGTATCTTAATCAGTTAACAGAAGAAGGGAAAATCCTTCCTCTTGGTGCCAATCGTAATCGTACCTATTGTGCCAAATAGTTCAAGGAAATACACCCTTCGCCAGGAACGTAGAAAAGGAAGGGGTCGAAATAGCATAAAATAGGCGATTATGCACCTTGGGGCATCATCTATCCTTTTAATCTGTTAAAAACATCACATGTATATATAATAAACATTAAATTAAAGTGAGCGTCATAACGCTCACTTTTTATTTGGTTATTTGAATGTTTTATATTACCTTTGCACGAAATTTTTAATTATGAAAAAAATGAGGCATATCACAAGCAATCACCTCGACTTTATGAAGGAGAGATGTTTCGGAAGCTTAGGAGAATTCCTAAGCAAGCTGTCGTATGCCATAACAACTAATAATCGGTCGAGATGCCAGGCATCTGCGACTAAGTATCAACTTAATACCATATCAACAACCAGAAAGTAACAACATCTAACCCGCCCCCACGCCTTACGATAGTAGGTGCTCGGCAGCCTCCAGCTGCTTACGCTTTTTAAAATTGTTAGCGCAAACACACGTCCTTTGCTAAAACGAGGACAAAACAATTAAACAATTAATAATCAAAACGTAAAAACAAATGAAAAATAGCAATATTAGGAGAGTTCGACACTTCCACACCCAACAAGTGAATATCACCAACAACTACAATACCATCCTGATGAATGACAACTGCCAGTATATCGAACACCAAATCAACTATAAAGGAAAGGAGGATGAGAAATGTCTGGACAAAGAATGATCATCATGAACGCTGGTAGCTCGTACTTCGAGCATGTGGAGAATTATTATGGCAGCAATGCCTGTGAACAAAACTCATGCAGAAATGCTGTGATGCCGGAAGAGCTGAAAACGGAAAAGGCTCAGAGGATAAAGAACAACCTGATAGAGATAGGCATGGTAACCGAAAATTTCATGCCCTCAGGACTGTCTTCATCCGAAGCTGCCATCCTTGCCAACCAGATAGGTACAGAGTTGAAAATCGATAATATATGGAGCGTATTCGGCAATTATTGGGGTCCTAATCCGAACTCGATGAGAGCCGCCTACAACCGAGGAATGGATCAGAAGAAAACGATTCCCTTCCTCGAAAAAGTGATGCCTGCTATCAGAGGTTAATCTGGCAGGTAGTACTAGTACGCGTACATAGTACGTACTAGGTAGAAGTGAGAAATTTGCCTTACCTTTGCCCCCGGAATTCAGAACCAATGCGGTCTGAGTTTCGGGGGCTTTTGTGTATCTGCACATCAACCATGGTGGGAGCCCCCAATCTTCTAAATTATTTAAAATGATGGAAGTGAAAGCGTATGTGTTCAGTCCTCCTCCTTACAGACGGCTGAGAGTGGTGAAAACGGAAGAGGGGATTACCCCACAAACCAATCTTTTATTAACGAAATAACATGACAGAAACACAACATGTAATTGCACTGAACCCTTATCGCAAGGGCAATAAGGGGAAGGTGTTTACCAACAGTCTGGCGACGTATGACAAGGTGATTGCATCGCCGGAAATCAAGAAGATGATTCAGCAGATTAGGGGCGAACTGCCTATCCCGAAGGTGAATGCCAACGATGAGAAGGCGGTGAAGAAGGCGCAGGACAGGCTGAAGAGCGAACTGCCTTTCTTCTGTCCCCACTACGGCATTTTCAAGAACAATGTGCGCAGACAGGAGAATGCACAGCCCGAGAGCTTCATGTTCCAGACTATCATCGACGTGGATGACAGGGAGTATGTAGACAAGGCTATCGAGAAGGCAAGGGAGCTGAACTGCTCTGACAGCATCTGGAACGGCTCGCTGCTGCACCTCTGCTACAGTGCCCGAAAGAAGCTGCACATCGGTATCAGACTGCCGGTGGGAATGACCATCGAGGAGACGCAGAAGGCGTATTGCGAGGCGCTGGGGGTACCGTATGACGAGAGCTGCATCACACCCGAGAGAATGATTTATATCACGGATAAGGACTCGGAAATCTACAGGTCGAAGATGTGGTGCGCCGTGCTGAGCGAGAAGGAGATTCTGATGCGAAGGCAGGCGTATCTGGACCGCGGACTGACCGTGGACGGAAGAGGGAAAGTTAATAGTTTACAATTAAAAGTTAATAGCAATGGTAAGAATAATGAAAATAATAGACTATCGGGCAACGACGGCTATCCTGCTGTTTCTGCTGGCTCTGTTGTTCAGCCTGCCCAACCTGGTGATAGCCATGGTGCTGATGCTCCTCATATCGGGGATTCTGGAGGCAATCAGGATGCTGGCGGACTGGGAGCCAGGGAGAAGAATCTGATTGCGTTTGACCTCTTTACGCAGGCTGCCGGACTCGGGGGTATGGAGATTGATACCGTGGGGTCGAGACACTCTTCGCTGCTGGCTATCATGAGCGCCGGTGCTTCGAGGGTGATGGAGGAAGAGGAACTGATGAAGGTGGTGAGGGTGAAAATGCCGAGCTACTATCAGGAGAACGACTGCCATCAGCTGATTCACGACTTCTACGCGAAATATGCTGACAATACGAAGCCGATGTCGAGGGAAGTGATGAGGGTGAATGCGCTTGCGGAGCAGAAGGCCAGCCAGCAAGTTAATAGTTTACAGTTGAAAGTTAATAGGGCGGATGGTAATCATACAGTTCAAAGTTCAAATCTCAAAGTTCAAAGTACAGAAGAGGATTATCCTGACCCACCGGAGATGCCGAAGAAACTGCCGAAGCTGGTGGAGCTGCTGATATCGAGGACGCCGGAAATTTATAAGCCGGCTGTGGCACACGCTATCTTCCCGCCGCTGGCTACGCATCTCTGGAAGACAAGGTTCCGGTATATTGACAACGTGGAGCACGAGGCGAGACTGATGACGCTGCTGCTTGCGGGTACCGGAGCGGGTAAGAGCAGCGTGAACAGGCCTATCGATTTCATTATGGAGGATATCAGGCTGAGGGATGCTGAAAACCTGAAGCGCGAAAAGGCGTGGAAGGATGAGATGCTGCGCAAGGGTGCCAACAAGGACAAGCGCAAGCGACCTGAAAACCTGATTATACAGGAGATTGATGCGGATATGACGAACCCGGCTTTCGTGATGAGAACGGCCGAAGCGCAGGAACATTTCCTCTATACTTCGCTCAATGAGCTCGACCAGTTTGATGCCCTCAAGGGTACCGGAAGCCAGCAGTTCCGTATCATGTGTCTGGCAGCAGACCCAGGTAATAAATACGGACAAACTCGCGTAGGAACGATGAGTGTCACGGAGCGTGTTACCATCCGGTTCAACTGGAATGCATCTACCACCATCCAGAAGGGTCAGCGTTACTTCTCTAAGGTTCTTACCGACGGACCTATCAGCCGTATCAACTTCTGTACCATCCCCGAAAGGGAAATCGGCGAAGATATGCCTGTTTACGGAACCTATGATGAATCGTACCGTGAGGCGCTCAGGCCTTACATCGAAAATCTGAACAAAGTAACGGGTCTGATTGAGTGTAAGGAGGCGTTTCAGCTTGCCCTCAAACTGAAGGATGAGAATGCTGAGTTTGCCCGACTGTCGCAGGACAGGACGTTTGAGAATCTCTCGTTCCGTGCCAACGTCATCGCTTACCTGAAGGCGTGTGTGCTGTATGTAGCCAATGGTTGCAAGTGGGAGCCGGAGATTGACGAGTTTATCCGCTGGAGCGAGCAGTATGATCTGTACTGCAAGATGCGGTTCTTCGGCGACATGATTGCGAAGGAGAACTATACGGCGCAGAGGAGTTCGAAGCGTGGGCCTCAGAATCTTTTACAGATACTGCCCGATAGCTTTACGGCTGCGCAGTTGCTTGCCATCCGGCTGGAGCATGGTTTGGATGCGAAGGGTACCGATATGATGATCAGGCAGTGGCTGCACCGGAATTACATCAGGCGGGCGTATCAGTATACGGGCAAGCGTGACAGTTGTGACAGTTGTGACAGTTTTGAGAAGCTTAAGTACCGTCATGACGGTATGGTTATTAAATCTTAAATTTATTTTTACTTATGCAGATAGTTTTAAAACGTATAGCAAAGAAGAAGACCTACACGATAGGTCGCCTTTACATCCTGAAGGATGAGGATGTGAAGAAGCGCACGATTGAGAGTGTGAACAAGTGCAGGGGGCTGAAGACGGTGTGTGAGGTGCCTGCGGAGAAACTGAATGCGGACTCGTATTTCTGTGATACGCTGGAGCCGTGCTGGCGCAACCTTCTGGGCGTGGAGCTAAGTCCTGCCGAGGAGAATGTGCGGTTGGGGCGTGTATCGGGCAAGAAGGCGCAGAAGATGAAGGGCAAGACGGCGATACCTGAGGGTACTTATCCGCTGGTGATCAGTAAGTCGCCGAGTTTTAAGATGTGGTTGCCGCTGCTGTTGGGTGTCCCCAATTTTGAGGGCATCCGCATCCATGCCGGCAATTATCCCGATGATACGCAGGGCTGCATCCTGGTGGGTGAGAACCGTGTAAAAGGCATGGTTGTGAACTCCCGCATCTGGCTCCACCGACTCATCAATGCCATTACCGCTGCGAGAGACAGGGAGGAGAGCATTTGGGGAACGATTTTGTAATGTTGAATGTTGAGTGTTGAATGTTGAATTAGGCTAGCGCCCTTGAGTCCGTTAGGCAAAAAATCAACATTCAACACTCAACACTCAACACTAATAATTCAACATTCAACATTCAACACTCAACATTCAATTTAACATTTTTATATCATGGAAAAAAATTATAAAACAAAAAAAGAAGAGATGAAGAATGAAAAGACAGCAGGTAATGCTGTCGTGTTTGAAAACCCTGAATTCGGTAAGATTCGTACCTTGACCGATGAAAACGAGGAGCCCTTGTTCTGCGCGAAAGATGTCTGTGATATACTGGGATACAAACTTGCAAGATGTGCTGTATATCAGCTAGTTAACCCACTTGACGTTGTAAAACACAACATAAGGGTAACGACTGGCATCAAAAAGGATGGAAGTGAGGCAAAGCGCTGGTGCCAGCTTCTTTTCGTCAACGAGAGCGGATTCTATGCTTTGGTTCTCGGCTCCAAGCTTCCTACGGCGGTGAAATTCAAAAACTGGGTTACTTCCGAGGTGCTGCCACAGATTCGCAAGACAGGCGGTT
>JAJWOH010000051.1:0-21932 GCA_021635485.1 Segatella copri
ATTTATGACTAAAGAGGAAGAAGATGAAGTCCATCGGTTAGTTCAATCAGTCGGTGTTGTACAGTTGTCAAGAGTAATGTTTAAGGACATGGACGTTAGCGAAATGATAAACGTCATTATCCTTGCAGGTAGAGGCTACAGCGTAAAGCTACTCACTTGGTTTAAGTATTATTGTGAAGTGATGCCTCTGTTTATCATGCTTTTTCATATTGCATGCATGGTAACATTTGCGTCTCATGAAAAAGAAATGTGCGTATGGTTTAAGGAGAATTGGGTATCGGCAGCATTTATCTATTTCTCAGTTTACATCCATCCGCTTGTGCTTATACTTGCTAGCAGATTCTTTTGGCTCTGCTACAGATGGCGTATTCCGATGATAATCTACCTATTTGGGATAAATGCTATCCATATTGTATACTGGAATGTTTTTACCACCAACGAAATGGTGGAATCTAATGTTGTAATACTTGTAATGACCATTATATTTTATGTATATGGTTTTGCCGATAAGTATTACTCAGGCAAGGGCTGTCAAAGTTTAATCTCTAGATTATAATGATATGGGAAAGTTATTTGGTTATCACACCTTGGGAGTGTTATTAAAATCGTTGTCTGACTCTTGCTTTCGAGCAGACGAGCAAGAGAAGAGAGGGGAGAAGGTAACTGCTTGCGGAATGAGCAGCGATGAGATAGAAGACCTTTGTGAGAACTATCTGCCGTATGCTCTCAACCCTATGTTGAGCACCGAGGAGGTCAAGGAGAAGCTTCACGTTTCTGATGCAACATTGAATAGAATGGTTGCTAGAGGTGACGTTCCGAACGGAGAATGCAAAAAGCGAGGGCACACCCGATATTTTAAGAAGTGGGATATACTGCACTTCATTAAGAGTAAGAGAAAATAATAGTTGAACATGTAAGTATTCCTTACAAGTTGAGTAAGAGAGGTAAGTGGTTACCTCTCTTTTTTGTTTCAGTTTGCGTGAGTGACTGTTGCAAAAATTGCAACAGTCACTCTGACTTCCTTTTTTTTGTTTTTACATTTTCAAAAAGTCTTCTATATCTATGTACTCAATACCGAAATTCTCCGCACATTGTTTGTCGGAGTCCGAGAAGTCACCTTCTTTTCCGCTAGCATCACCTATCATTATCAGCTCACTTTTCTTCCAAGAAGAATACGACTCAAGCATTCCTGTATTTGGCTTTCTCATTTCTATCTCTGCATGCGATGGGCAATACATAGAGTTGACGAAGATATTTCGTCCGGTATGATTGCGAAGATATTTTTGCATAAAGCTTTCAATAGCCTTAATCTTGCCGATAAAATCCTGTTCGTCAACAAATTGAGGGATGCCTCCTTGGTTTGAGACTATTTCAACATAGTAAAGAGTAGGGAATGCATCTACAATCTTATCCAAAACCTCTTTACGGATTTTGAAATCTGTTACATCTGTAGGAAAGGTGTTTCCTGATATAGTTGTAATAATCGTGTCGTCTAAATCAATGAATAATACTTTTTTCTTGATTAAATATCCTTTTTCTGTCATAATTTTGCTTTTTTTCTATATTGATATATTAATATCTTTATCTACGAAAATTAAGTTTGTAAAACACAGTTGTTTCGGTGTGTCTCACCATTTTTATTACAATGCAAAGATACGACAAAAAAGATGGCTTTGCAAATAAATTAATGCAAATTTTAAAACGTTATCTGTTTTTAATGAAATCATTAACAATTCTCTCTATGGTGTCTTGCTTGATAGCTATAGGGGCATCACCTTGATATTCTATCACTTGGTTGCCGCATTCCTTCCAAAATAGGTTACTATTGATGCGTTCGCCATCTACCAAGATCCAATCCGGATGATGTTCAAACGAATGCATATTAGTTAGCGGAACGAGAATGAATAATTTATTCTCCATCTTGTTTACGAGTACCGACAAGTCATTATCATCAAATGTAATGATAACTCGATTTTCATTCTCAGATAGAACGTTAAAATCCTCATTAAAACGTTCATAAAGGTAATTTTTGATTTTCGAACAACTCATATTCTTGTAATTTTATAGGAGGGCAGATGGAAAAATCCAAGGTCTGCCCACCAAGTTAAACTTATAAGGAAATCTTCTATAATATCGACTGACAGAGCCATCCCATAAGATAGCATGGTTCTTCGCCTTGCATATCTATTCCCAGATGGTTGCATATATGTGCTACTACATGAAACATTTCATGTGTGAGACTATTTATATACTCACCTTCAGAAGTAGATTTGCAAATGAGCACAACACTTGTTTTCTTTGAAACATTTGTGTATGTCAATCCTTTGTTTGAAGAATCGGTTGAAATGTGGTCGTATGCATCCAATAATGGTTGCCCCTTACAATCAATGGAACTTAGTAAGTCCATAGCTTCGTCAACATCTTCTTGATTAGCTACATGACATACAATCACATTCCAATCGTATTTCTCCAAGTAAATTTCTTGTTTAATCATAATACATCATCCCATGGAATGCCGATACCATTATGGTTGCAATCGGCATAAAATCTATTGAAAATAAATCCGTCCGCTTGGTCTGGGTCATCCACCATATCCTTAATGAATTGAGCCAAAGCAGCTTCGTCCTTTAAAGAGGACTTAAAGAAATCGGCTCTAGCCATGTTTGCGACATAGACGAAATCGTAATTGTCGGCATTCTCCAACTTTACGTTATTGACTTTAAGAAGTTCCTCGACTGTATCTTTTTCTGTCGGTTCAACTTTTTCGAGCTTACCAGTCGTTGCGTTTGTCTTGCGCATTAAGGTAATAGCCCAATCGCACATCTTTTTATTGAAGTGCCAGCCATTGTAGCGAAGGTATGCAATCATCCCTTCAGGCTTCATATCGTATGCGTCAAGTGGTATTTTGTATCTTCCCATAATAAAAGCTTTTAAAGGAGGTGGAGATTTCTCCCCACCTCAAAGTGTAATACTAATAGCGATAACCGCCACCTCTGCGACCACCATGTCTTTCACCATAGCGGTCATCATCGTCATCCCAATTGTCTCGGTAATCCGGCATTGGGTTTCTGTGACCCATTCGTCCATACTTGTCATCCCCCATTTCATCAATGCAGTGCATGAGTTTACCACCATACTTAAGCATCTTCTCTACAAGTTCTGACATTTCATTTACCTTGTTTTCGGTAATTTCTATCATGTATCCCATAATGATTTACTTTTTTGTATTAACTTTTTCCAAAGCCACTGACAACATAGACTTAATATCGGTCAAAGTTCCCTTCATTCCGCTAACCTCGCTTTTGAGGTTATTGATGTCTTCTTCCTGTTGTCTGTCTTTGGCTATTTGTGGATTCAATACGGCACGCATCTTTGCGCACTCTTCCATAACCTTTTTGTGGTATGGCTCGCTTTCCACAATCTCCTTAGAATGCCGATACATAGCCTCAACTTCCGCATCCATAGCTTCACGGCTTTCAGAAACCACGAGGTTTTCCGAATTTGCAATTTGCATATTGGATGGGAGTTGTTTGAACTCCATTTGTTCATTAGGCAATTTTACGACAACATCAACGGTAGTCTCCATTGGTTGTGGGTTGAATTGCCCAGGAGTATATGTTGGGAACTTAGGTTGTGGGTTACTGACCGATACAACCTGTCCGATTTTAAGACTTGGGTTTTCACCCTTGTCAAGCACATAGAATATGCTGTTAGGTCGAAGTCCTTGAAACATAGCTTTGTAATGTTAATTGTTAAACAATACCCGTCATTAGCTGAAGGGTGTTAGTATCTCGCTCGAACCAAAACTGATAAACTCCAGTTCCTGCAATGTCGGCTACCGTCAAAGGATTGCCGTTGAACTTAGTTACAGCTTGGGTTACGCCATTGGTCTCGAAAAGGATTGGCAGCGTATTTGTCGTACCAGTCGGAATAGCTTGATATAGGTTCACAAAGATAGTTCCCCTATAGTTAGCATTCACGAAGGCGTGGTTTCTGAACGAGAAAACGACATTTTCGGTGTTCACCACCACGCCTGTAGATGCGATAGCTGCCGAGCCGTTACGATTAACCCATGCAAAAGGTCTCATCCATAACATAGCAGCCTCCTTTCCTAATTAACCCCAAAAGCTTGCATTGTTGACACCATTCAGACCATATAAGCCTGTTTGCCAAGCAACGCAATTTGGAACAGCAGTAAATGGACTGTAGCTGGTTGTAACAGTTGATGGAAGCTTACACTTGATACCATCTACCTCTTTTTGCAAGCCAGCCAACATAGCGTTGACAGGTGCCATAGCTTGACCTACAATCTGCGAAGTCATGGCAGAAGACTTATAAGTTCCATTCTCTTCACGAAGATGGTCTATCTTGTCCTGCATATCTCTGAGTTCTGCTTGGCGTTGGCCATTAACTACGGTCTGAGTACTATCTTTAATAGCATTCAAAATGTCGCATGTCTGACCTTTAGTTTCGAAAGCAACATTAGAAAAACCTCGTTCCTGACTTACGGCTACATTGTTGATGGCATTCTGCAAAGTGCCAGTCTGCTGACACATAGCCAACTTGACGTTTCCGTCCATAGCCGTAATATTGTTATTTACACGGCAGCAGCAGTCAGCGAGTTGTGATGCAATCTGCATGTTACCTTGCTGAAGAGCGTTGATGGTTTGCATTCCGCTCATACCTACTTGGTTGCCCACGTTCTGGACTTGGGTTGTCAAGGCAGAGATTGCTTGTTGAATCTGTCCTTCAGTACAATTGAGCTGAGTAGCGAGATTACTGAGTGCATTACGATTGCCACCGATAGCATCCATAAGCAAGGAACGACCATAGTCATTGTTGATTTCATTGGCAAGACCTGCGCCATTGCCACGGCCACCAAAGCCGAAACCATTACCGCCCCAACCACAGAAGCAAAGGATAAAGAGCAGCCAAATGAACCAAGAACCATCGCCATTGCCGAATCCGTTATTACCCTTCATCGCAAGAAGAACGTTTGGGTCAACGCCTCTCTGTTGGAGCAAAGGAGCTATCAAGCTCATCATTCCTCCATTGTTACCTGAACCCTCTGGATTAAAAACATAAGTTTTTGATGTCTCCATAAGAATAATCTTTTTGTGTTAAACCTTAATTAAACTAACTCTATGTAACGTTACGGCTGCAAAGTTACGAATAATAAGGATAAGATAAAATAACTCTATCAAACTTTCTTTTAATCACTAATAATCAAGTAGTTAAGGTGATAGGAGGTAATGTCATACTTCCGGATGCATGGAAATCAAAGGCTTGTTTGCAAATTCCGTTTGCAGAAAACGAAAAATGCAAACGGAAATTAAGCACGCACAAACTTGAAACCAAATTTTTCAGTATAGTATTCCTCTTTAGGGTGTCTTTTTGTCTCGGAGTCATAGCAGAGAATAAACGGCTCACCCTTAGAGTAGAAATAGTTATAAGACTTTCGCAAATACATCTTTGCATTCAAAGCCTTTGGGGAGAGCTTTCTTATTCTTAACCTAGTTTCTTGAGGCTTACCCGACATTACTCTAAGTTCATCCATTTTGTATTGCATGTGAAGTTTTCTTCCTTTGCTTGCATATCTTTCTTTATTCCAATAGTCTCTTAGAGACTTGTTTCGTTCTTTACGAATCCTATTTATCGTTTCTATATCGTGTTTCAAGCCAAGCTTACTGACTTGTCCTAATATTGTAGACTGAGGAATATTCGTTACTTCTGAGATTTCTCTCGCTGTCATCGTTTGGTACATGTCGGAGATTTTGCGGATAGTCTCATTATTCAATTTATTGTCTATTTTCGTTCCACCTAAAATAGTGATATACTTGTATAATGTATGTAAGGTTACACCAGCAGCCTTGGCTACTTCCTTTCGTGGGTAGTCATTGATGTGGGCTTTGATATAGTCCATCTGTTCTTGTGTTAATCTTCTTGGCATTCTTCGTCCTCCTCAAAAGAAAATCCGTATTTGTTCTTGTAGAATTCTTCATCCATTCTGCGAGTATTCCGGTCATAACCTAAGATGTATGGTTCACCTTCAAACGCAAAATACCCATACTTATTTATAAGATGGTACTTGGCATGATATGATTTTATCGGCATTTCTGAAAATTTGAATTTCGTCTGCTGCGGAATACAAGATATAACTCGGAATTTCTCCATCTGCATAGTTCTTTGCCAGCTTTTCACCCTTTTGCCAATAGTTGCTTTATCATATGCTTTTTTTAAGTTAGCCAAACTATTCTTTTTAAGTCTTTCGATAGTTTCTTCTGAATGAGTAAGCTTTAGTCTTTTTGCCGCCTTTCCTACTGTAGATGGATGACACCCTACAATCTCGGCAATCTCTCTGACCGAATGGTCAGGATAAAGCATTGTGATTTGCTCGTCACGCTTCTTGTCGGGTTGCGGAACAGGTCTTTTATGTTCGATTTTACAATTGCAATCATGTAGAATCTTATACAAGAATTTCACGCTGACACCCATTCTTTGTGCCAACTTGTATCTTGGTCGTTCATTTATGTGCGCCTTAATAAAGTTTATTGTGTCTTGTTCTATAACTTTCATTTTTATTCAGTTTTTGTGGTGTGTCTCACCTGTTTTTTGCAAAGATAATGAGATTTTATTGGCAGAGCAAATATTTTAATGTGTTATAACTTAGTTTAAGGAAAAATTTAATTATTTGCACAAAAATTAATTGTGCGGTTTTCTGACTCGGCTATTTCCACATTATTATATATAAATAGCTATCTTTGCAACAAAAAACACAAAGAAATGACAGCGGAAACTATTCAATTAATACAGACGGGAATTAATCTTCTTTGTGCATCGGGTGTAATCTCAACGCTGCTGTACTATAATAGTAGAAAGCGAAAGGAGGCGGCACTCGCATCACAGGAAGAGAATAAGACTATTTCATCATATGCCGATGAGTGGAAGGCTCTCTATGAACGTTCCAACGAGTCGGTCGTTAATCTTAACAGTAAAATAGATGAATTGTATGAGGAAATCAATCAGTATCGTATTACCATACGCAATCTTAGGGATGAGAAGAACGATTTGAAGCTTGCCTTGCATGAGGCACAATGGAACAGATGCATCAAGGATGGATGCCAACTTAGAACCCCACCAAGAAAGCGAGAATCCTTAGAAACGTTGGTTGAAAAGGAAGAAAATGAGATATATCGTGACAGGGAGGATTAAAATATGGTTAAGTATCTGAAATTACTCATACAAGTTAATAGCGGACATTCAAGCAAGGCATTCTTCTTAGTGTCCGTTACTCTGATAGGTCTCTTGATGCTCCTGGTTGTCTGCTTTATCTTAGTGTGGGAAGTGGTAACTTATGGGACGATCAAGACCGATTTGATGGGGTTAAGTGCATTTGTTGGTAGTGTAGCTAGTTTGTTCGTCACGGCTGGCATTACCAAGACGATAGGGGAACGTGGCGAACATCAAAACATAAACGACAAATAGACTATGGCAGACTCAAGTATTTTACAACCATTCATCCTCTCATTCGAGGGTGGATATTCTAACAAAAAGAGTGATAGGGGAGGCGCAACGATGAAAGGCGTGACTCTAGAGACGTTCCGTAAAGTTTATGGTGCTAGTAAGACTGCATCGGACTTGAAGAAGATAACTGATGAACAATGGCATCACATATTCAAGAAATATTATTGGGATGCTTGCAAGGCTGACCAAATCAACAACCAGTCTGTGGCTAATCTCTTGGTTGACTTTGCTTATAATAGTGGAGTAAGCAAAGCCGTACAAAAGATTCAAACTATCGTAGGAACAAAAGCTGATGGCATCATGGGCAATATGACCTTAGCTGCTATCAATTCATACAAACAAGGTCAATGGGCGTTGTTCGATAAGCTGAAGGTGTCACGAATTGCCTTTCTCAATGCGATTGTGAACAATGACCCAAAGCAAAGTGTGAACCTGCATGGATGGCTTCGCAGGGTTGGAAATATACAATACGGAAAGCTCGTATGTAATACCGGAAAGATAATCACTTGGTAATCTTACGAGACACAGGCTCAACTAAGGCATTAGTAAGACCATCATTCTTAATTGGGTGGTGGTTTTTTCTTCACTTTTGAAATTTTGAAAAAGAAAGAGTGGGCGAAGAAATCGTTCCTTTTGGTTTTATTTGTACCTTTGCACTCAAAAAGGAGGTTTATATGGAGCTTAGATTTGATTGGTGGCGTTGGCTCGTTACCATATTGGTAGGTTTCTTCATCATGCTGATGATGTACGGATGCCGGACAACAAGATATGTAGAAGTGGAAAAGGTGGTGCGAGACACTACTACTTACGTCCATTGGGACTCAATTATCAACGAAAGGGTCAAGCTTATTCGGGACAACTTGCTATCTTATCATTGGGAGCAGACCGAAAAACAGGTTAAGGATTCCACATACATCAAGGATGATGTCAAGACAAGGGTAGATGAGAGTGGTAAGGTGCTAGGTAAGGATTCTACTCATATAGAGATTAGATACAGGGACAGCAAGGAACTATCCAAGGTTCGTGATAGCCTTATTCATTATAAGGAGATAGCAGAGCGAGCGAGTATATATAAGGCTCAGAGGGATAGCCTAAACAGAGAATTGAGTATCGCCCAGACCAAAAAGGAATATATTGAGAAAGACTTGGAGGGATGGGATTTGTTCTATTGGAAATTCGGTATGATTTCCTTTTGGGTTGTTTCCTTGATGCTGGTTACAATGATTTTCTTTCTCACGGTAAAATATAAGAAAAAGTTATTTTATTAGGTTGGTTTTTAGTTATTAAGGTTTTAGATTGGTTTAAGGTAACAACTTATGGAGCAGCTGCCAGTGATGGTGGTTGCTCTTTTCTTTTGCCTTGAAAATGCCTTAGAGTGTTAAATATTAAAACTGTAAGCGGTTTAATGTATTTATAGTTTCGTATATGTAATTAAAATTGTATTTTGTGTTAAAAATGCGCAATCAGAGTAAAATAACACACTAAAGACCTTGCAGTATGAAAATGAATTAGTATCTTTGCAGCGTGCTTTGTTGGTGCTGACACGCTTACAAGAATCAATAAGATTTTCCGTGGCGAAAGCCATACCACGATAATCCTTACCTAGATTTCGGTGTCAGACGAATGAAGGGTAAGGATTTCTTTTTAGAATCCTTATTTTGAGTTGAAACATCCTTAGATAGCTCTAAGTTAGCAATGGGCTATAAAATTGTTGGAGTAAGCTAAACACAAATAAGTTAAACAAATAAGGAAACTAGTTATTATGCATCAGATTAGAATTGGAATCAAGCAAGCTACTATTGCACTGGGCGACAAGGATCGCTTGGTGGGATTTTGTTTTGCTTTAAAGATAAAATTTCTATTCCGTGCATCCGACCTTCATTTTGGCTCTACAAATCAAGCAGCTAAAGCGATGGGTTACAACAAGAAAGATTTCAAACAATATTTAGATTTATCAGTCAAATTTGGATATTGTAGAATTGAAACTAACAAGTTCGGAGTAAAGAGAATCATAGCGAACAAGTTATATGATAGTTTCCAGTACAGCTACAAGACAAGACGATGCGAGATAACCAAACTAACCTTGCCTCAGTTGAGAAGTCTCTTGTGTGATGTCGTTGTGAGTAATAAAATCAATGTCATTGAAAATGTCTCCAATACGCATTGTAGAGCCGTCAATGGAAATACGATTAAAAGTGTACGTAGTGCCCAAAAAACGGAAGCTCGTATGTTGGAAAGACCATTCAATGAAAAGTACACAAGTTATTCATACACCAGCATGATGAAAGATACCTGTTCAACTAGATACCAAGTAGGGAAGACTGTCAAGAAGCTTGTTAAGTCTGGTGCGGTAAAAAAAATAGTCCAATGTACAGAAGTCGGAGTAGACGCATGTGCTTGTACTAATAATTGGCATTACTATGATGCGTTCGGAAATCTAATCATCATTTCGGCAAAATATCGAAAAGGTCAACTGCGATGCGCTAACAAATATAAGGTTCTTAAGAGCCAAGTATCTAAGTCGAAGAGCGGAACGAACCAAAAAGTTATTGAACGAAAGATGAAGTGGGTAAAAAATCGAACATAATAATAGTAGAGAGAGAATCAATAAATAACCTGCGTGCGTAAGGGAGCTTGTAAATGTAAGGGAATATACGTAGTATATTTCACTTACGTATATAAACTACTCATGTGTATGTGAGGTTGATTAAAGAAACAAGGAAAAGAAAGGAGCTATGGGAGAAAGAAGACAAACGAAGGGGGATGAGCACAGAATCGTTGCAAAGCCAACTTATGAAGAGTTTGCAATGTATTGCTCGATGGCAGGTTTTATGAAAGACAACCTAAAGTGGCTTTATGGTCGCTTCGATGATGTCGGATGGTTGCTGCCAAGTGGTAAAGTCCCTAAGAAATGGGAGGATTTGGTCAAGAAATGGAATTCCTTGAAAAATCCAAGTCAGACTTACCGCAAGCATGGTTTCAAGTTCAAGACCAAGGAGGAGAAGATGCACGGCTGCTACGAAGTGTGGACAGATGGTTCTGCGGTACTTAGGACTGATACCAAGCGAAGAAAGTACACTGGTGGTGCTGCCTATGTAATTTTACACGAAGGCAAGGTGTATAAGCAGGGAAACTACGGAACTATAGACACGACAATTAGCCGTATGGAGCTTTTGGCAATCATTTGTGGTGTTGGTCATTGCCCACAAGGTGCGGTTGTGACGGTTCATAGTGATAGCCAATATGCACTAAAGACTTTGAGCGGTGTTTATTCTGCACACAAGAACTTAGATTTGATGGAGAAGTTTAGAAAGCATTCCGCTCATGTAGCACACATCACTTGGCGCAAGGTGAAGAGCCATTCGGGAGTTGAATATAACGAGCTTTGCGACAGATTGGCAAACGAAGGTAGAATAGCTGCCGAGATTAAGGCAGGATTAAAAGTTAATTCAAAAGCTTAGAGAAATGAAGATACGGACATTTGAACTATGTGCCGGATATGACTCTCAACTGATGGCTTTGGAGCGACTGAAGAAGAAATATTCTGATTTCGATTACGAGTGTATCGGATGGTCTGAGATAGAGCCAAGTGCAATAGCCTTGCATAATGCTTGCTTTCCTAGTCTGTCCGGCAAGAATTTCGGTGATATGACAAAGATAGATTGGAGCAAGGTTGCTGATTTTGACTTGCTGACATATTCAACACCTTGTCAGTCTGTTTCGCAAGCCGGAAAGCAGAAAGGAATAGAGGAGGGAAGCAATACACGTTCCTCTATCCTTTGGTTCACAAGAAACGCCATTATTACCAAGAGACCGAAATACCTCTTGATGGAGAATGTAGAGGCTTTGGTTCAAACAAAGTTCATTGGGTTCTTTAACAAGTGGCGCAAGGAGTTAGAATCATATGGATATATCAACTTCGCTAAGGTGGTAAATGCAGCCGACTGCGGTGTTCCTCAGAACAGAAAGCGTGTATTCATGCTCTCTATACGAAACGATGGTGATAAGATAGATTATCATTTTCCGAGAAAGACAAAGCTAGAGAAACACTTGGTTGATGTCTTGGAGGAAAATGTGGAAGAGAAGTACTTTTTTAGTGATGACTTGCTATGTAAAGAGAAATTTGTATCGAATGAATGGAAAGAACCTATGAGTGCAGCTATAAGAACTCGTTCTGAGGGGAAGTGGATAAAAGGCGAAAAGCATAGTTCAAAGGTCGAACTTGGAAAGAACATAGCCAATACCATTACATCTGCGAGCAAGGACTCCTTGGTTGTGCTTGGAGAGACAAGGTTGCGCATTAGGCGTTTGACTCCGAGAGAACTCTTCCGCTTAATGAACGTTGACGAAGAATACATAGACAAGATGCTTGAAAGTGGAGTGTCGAAGTCAAGTCTTCAAAAGGCTGCTGGAAATTCGATTGTCGTAGCTTGTATGGAGAGGATATTCAAGGAACTTTGGTTTTCTGAGAGTAATGTTAAAGTCGCTGATGATGGTCAGCTATGCTTATTTTAAATATTGACGATATGATGTTTTTAAATATTAACGAGAAAAAGGAGAAAGCAAATGCTATCTCATACAAGATAGATGAGTACATCTGGGGACGAAAGGATTTTGTTACCGATTGCCCCTATGGTGAGAAAGGCAGATACACCAATGCAATTAATAAAGTTGGTGATTTGGGGTGTAATACTTGCGAATGGCAGGTAAGACATGACCCAAGTACGCAAGTTGTGATGTGCTCCCATCCAAAGGTGTAGAAGAGCGAGATTAAGAAACTTTTTAAGGATATGTGATATGGATAAAGAGAAATTAAAGAATGATTACGAGAATGCTTGCAATGCTTACTTGAAGGCATTCTGTGAGAAGCATGAGTTTTACGGATTAGATAATACGGAGACATTTTGGATAGGTGGCCAAGTTGGAGGAATAGCCAATTGCGGTGATTTTACCTTCGATATGGCTACTATTGTAACTGATATAGACAAGGAAGCTCCCGAAGAAGAGTTGTTGAAGTGGTACGATTATACTATTGAAGCTAGTGAGTTCAATTTGCTTATTCCAAACTTCGATCATTGGCTTATAGGGTGTCCAAGAACACCAAGTAAATGGTTCGAGAATATGCGAGCAAAGCGCAAGGAATTTGAGGACTTGTTGAAACAAGAAAATGAAAGGTTGAAAAATGGAAAGAAGTAATCTTTTTAATCATTTGTTGAGGATATTTGATGAAGGTCTCAGTATGAATACTACCGAACTAGAATTCGGTACACTTGAAGTAACTGTAGAGAATCGAAGCCAAGACAAGAAAATCACATTCTTAGCAAAGGGCATGGAGGATGCCAAGCAGAAAGCCATGGAATGGCAGGTCGGACAAATGTTCTTGAATTGCGATGATTTCGAGGAGATTGTTATGTTCTTGGCTCAAAGAAAGAAACTTAAAAAGGAAATGTCAAATGGATAAGAATTTTAGAAGTTGTTTTTGTTGCGTCCATTTCTTGGAAATACAAATTACAAGTATAGGAAATGTTTTGAAATGCAAGAAAGGTAGCACTACGAAAGTACAAGGGAAGAGAGTGACAGAAATTGCTGCAAGGTGCAAAAACTACAAAGCGTGTGGCACACGTTAAAGAACATGGTAAGACGAATTTAAGGATACAGGTGATAGTAGCAAGAGTGTTTGAGAAAGAGAAAAATGTAAAAACTTTAAAATAAATGGTAGAAATCATATTAGATAATTAAAATACATTAATAAAATAAAGAAACACATTAAAACGCTTGCATGTTTCAAATATTCTTTGTATCTTTGCATTGTAATTAAGAAATAAAGGTTATTAATTTGAAAAGGTGAGACACACCATAAAAACTGGTGATAATGACAAAGAAAGAAATTTTAAAACAATGGCTTGATGAGCCGAAAGTGAAATATTGTGGCAGTTCAAATTTTACGTTAGGTTATGGTGATGGCTGGGATTGGGTTAAAGATACTCTACGACCAGCTATCACGAAGAATGCGATGTTCCTCAGATTCTTGGAGCATGGTTTCTGTGAGATAGAAGAATTTCTGAAATCCAAGTCCGAGAAACCGAGCGAAGAGGATTGTACCTTGTATTCTGTTGGATACAAAGATGGAGTCACTGATGCCATGATAGCAATAAAGAACAGATTTGAAATATTTAAATAGGAGGTTTTGATGGATTTAGGAAAGGCGATTAAGACAATTAGGGTAAGCAAGGGCTTGACCCAACGACAACTGAGTAAGGCTATCGGTTGTAGCGAGACAAACATGTTGTTTATGGAGACAGGAAGAACGTTTCCACGTAAGAGTAAGATTGATGCAATATGCAAGGTATTGGAGATTCCGATGTCATATTTGTTGATGTTCTCTATTACACCGGATGATATTCCGGAAGATAAGCAGAGTTTGTATACAAGCATCGTTGAGCCGATGCGTAACGAATTTATTAGGGAGTTGTTGCGATGAAGAAAGGCTATTATTTTGTGGCTAAGTATGTCAAGAATGGCATAACACGAATATGTACAGGTACACAAGAGACGATTGAAGGCTATTTTGATTTCGTCAGTGCTGGAAATTTTATAGCAAAGGAACATAATGTTGATTTCAAGGACGTAATTGTAACTTTTTGGTCAGAGATTAATTCAGTAATGTTGGATAAATATAAGAAAACATTAGGAGAGCAGAATAATGGTTGAATTCGAGTACGAAGGAAATATCATTTGGAAAAATTACGACTTTCATTTTATGCCTTGTGTAGGAGATAAAGTTGTGATTAACAACCTTACATATAAGATTAAGTCTCGTGTGTTCAAGTGTGATGGGAAGATAGTTAAAGTGGTTTTAAAAAAGGTAGATAATGAAATTACGAATAGTTAAACATGTTTGTGCCGATGGAGTAGAAAGAGGTATCTTGGAGTACCGCAACCATTGGTGGGAGAAGTGGAAGCCATTGCATCAGGAAGGCAAGCTGGCTTATGTTTCATATATGGGAACGAAACCATATAAGTCATTGCAGGAAGAGTGCTTTGATGTACTTGGATTGAATGAAGAACAGATAAAGGTGCGTGAACAGATGTCCCGTTATATCTTGGATGCAGAAGAGGTATATGTTGGTGCTAGAATAGGCAACGAATATCATATCGGCTATGATGTTGATAATGATGAGAGTCTTGAAACGCTTAGAAATTTGGAGGAATAGTTATGATCGGAAAGATTTTTTCGGTTAATACCGATATTGTATATCGTAGAGAGGAGAGTTTGAATCTCTTCGAAGGCAAGAAAAAACTTGATAAGGTGGTTTCCGGTCGGGTGTTCAAGGAACAAATCAAGTTGCTTGGTTTTACCATCAGGACAAAGTATTTCTATCAGATTTGCTGCCCACAAGTCAATATGAATGATACCCATGAGGTTTGCACATTGTATAGGGTTGAGGATTTGGTGAGAAAAGAGTGCTATAACAAGGTTGTTGAATATTCTATTAGAAAACATCATGCCTAGTGTTAATTGTTTCAGAAGAGTCTTGTTGAACGTAGGTGGCAAGAAGATAATTATCAGTGTGCCGCATGGAATGACCGAAACCGAAGTAAACAAGGTTATGATTGTTACTAGAGGTTATCTTCAGCAATATGTCTATGTTGAAATGGTGTTGGCAGAGTGCTTCATGCAGAAAATCGAAAAGAGTATTCTGAAGAAGAAATGCGTTAGGTTTGAAGTGAAGAAGAAGTGGGTGGACTGCAAGAAGAACCTTCGCAAGGCGATTAAGTATTATGACGCTTATGTTCCTAATGCAGATTTCAATAACGAATTCGCAATGACGTTCTATGACAAGATTAGTGAAGACTTGTACAAGTTGCGAGATAAGCTTGCGGTGAGGTTACAGAACTTAGGGATTGGTGAAAAATCGGGAGTTTATGCGAATGCAATCATCCTGTACAATCTGACCAACCTTTGTTTGGGAACTTACGAGAATATCATCCGTAAGCTGTATGAAGATTTGCATGTTAACTTAATGCAAGCGTTCAAGGATTTTGCTCCTATCTTGGCCTTTGAAAATTCTTATGACTTCATGGCATTGGTGATGGATAAGGATTTCAAAAGATTGGCTGACCATTTGATGACTAAAGAGATTCTTTCTTATTTCGATAAGGTGAGAAACGGTGTCTTCAACGAACAGACTTTGAATGCAGCCGCTGTAAATGCGACAGAAGACTTGAAAGACGATGAGAAGGATTTGCAGAAAACTTATATCGGAATTAGTGACTTTATGAAGAGTGACTATCCTTTGGAGAGTGTGACATCTAAGAAAGCAAGCTAATGAAAATCGAACCAAGTGAGTTCTTGCCTATAGGTAATGAATTTCAGAAAATCTTCGGAATAAGCTTTGGAAAATTCATTGATATGCGGTTTCTTTTAGCGAGAAAAGAGTTAGTCTTCAATCTGCTGAAGTTCACAGATTGGCTTGAAGAGTGCTATCCGGATGAGTGTTCCATTGATGGAGTGAGTTATAATACTGTTGTCGAGCGAAAGTTTGGTAAGCGAGGTGTTAAAATGATAAAAAAGCTATTGAAATGAAATACCCACGTGTCAAAGCCGTGTGATGCCCAGCGTGGGGGCGGGATTGTAAACTTAGGAGTCACACGGCTTTATTTTGAAGTTTCATAACTACAAATAGCCTATCGCTAATGGTTGTTCCCTTGGGCAGGGAGATAGTTAATACCGCATCGTAAGATGTGAACACTTAAAATTTGCCGACAACCATTGGCACTTTAATTATAAAACAGGTGAAAGTTCTTGCCGATTTCCTTGCATATATGAAAGAAATTTCGTATCTTTGCAAGTGAATTTCGGTGAGACACACCTTTCAAAAACTGGTTAAAATTTAAGAATATGATTTCATACAAGTACAAGCTATATCGGACGAAGAAGACGAAGCATTTGGATAAGATGCTCCGTGAGGCTTGCTATGTTTGGAATCACGCTCTTGCCTTGCAGAAGAGATACTATAAGCTGTATCACAAGTACATTCCAAGATTTACTATGTATAAGCATTTCTCTAAGTGTTATAAACCAACATTGCTTAATTGTCAAACAGTTAGGGAGGTGTTGGATAGATTGGATATATCTTACAAGCGTTTCTTCAAGCATGATGCGAAGCGTCCACCAAAATTTAAGAAAGCAATAGAATTTGGTTCATTTGCCTTTCAACAAAATGGCTATTCCCTTAGTGGAAACGAGTTTGTGATAAACAAGATAAAGAAGTCATTTAAGTTCTCTCTGAGCCGTCCCTACGATGGCAAGGTCAAGAGGGTGTCGGTCAAGCGAAACAAGTTGGGCGAGTACTTTATCGTCCTTTGCTTAGACAAGCAAGCCGAGTCTTACGGAAAGTCACATGATGGTGCATCCGTGGGCATCGACTTTGGATTGAAGAAGTACATGACTTTGAGCGATGGGCGTGAGATTGATAATCCTCAGTTCCTTAAAACTGACTTGTTGGAGCTTAGACGCAGGTCTCGCAACCTCTCGAAGTGCAAGAAGGGCAGCAATAACCGCAAGCGCAAGAAGCTGGAATTGGAGCGATTGTATCGGGATATTGTGAACAAGCGTTCCGATTTCCAGTGGAAGATGGCGCATGAGTTGTGCAAGCGTTATGACTTGATTTGCTTGGAGGATTTGAACTTGGAGGGAATGAAGCGTAATTGGGGACGCAAGATGTCTGACTTGGCTCATGGCGATTTCGTTGTGAAGTTGGAACACGTTGCGAAAAAATATGGCGTTCAGGTTCATAAGATTGACCGATTCTTCCCTTCGAGCCGCCTTTGTACTTGTGGTTATAAGAATGATAGGCTGTCATTGGGTGATAGGATTTGGACTTGTCCTATTTGTGGTGCAGTTCATCCTAGAGACCTCTTTGCAGCTGAGAATATACTTCGGCAGGGCATTGCCGAATTGGGTAGTGGTAGTAAGCCGTCCGAGCAATCGCAAGGGTGCAGCCACGTTAGTCACCCAACAATTCCTTGCAAGTAGCGAGGGAGTATGTCAAACCAGGTCACTGGGGAGGTGTTGACACCAACAAGGGTTTAAATCCCTTGTCATCCACTAATTTTAAAAGGTTAAATTATGAATGAGTATTGTGAGAATTTGATTTCAAATGGAGTTCCTAGCTGGATAGTAGAGGAGGCTTATAAATTTACAATTGAGCCTTTGAAATCAACAGAAGGCTTGGTAGGAATTGATAAGGAAAATAGTGAGCTATATAGAAATGTCATTATCGCAGCCTACATTGAGGGTGCTAGTGCTACATTGGTAAAAGTGCAAAGATATTATGGCGGTGAGGAACATAGTTAGACAATGGAACGAGGCAACAGAAGGATATTCGTACCGCTTTAAAGGTGGAGATATTTTCCTCCGGTTGGTTAAGGCTGAAGGCAGTTATGAATTGCGTAACCCTATAGGTTATGGTGTTCAAGTAGTCAAATGCAAAGACTTGGATGAAGCAGATACAAAAGCCAAGGAAGTGCTAGAAGCGTTTTTTGAAGACAAAGTAAACATAAAAGTTATTTGATTATGGACTTAGAAATGTTGATTGATAAGATAGACTTTAGTCAAGGTGCAAGGCAGATAGCCAAGCAAGCCTTGGAGTTGGGAATGAAATATCAAAAGGAAGGTGCTTGGCATTCGGTTGAAGAATTGCCGGAGTACAACAGACGCATTGTCGGTCTGACTAAGGTTCGTAAGCGTTTCAAGCATCTGAATTTCTTAGGCGAGGAATGGTGGAATAGGTTCACGAAATCAAACGCCATCTATAAATGGGCTTATGTGGATGATTTGATATGATAGTAATCGTAGAAATCCATAATGCTATTTTGTTTTAAAGGTTTGCCCCATCACTATATATAATAATGTAGTGGTGGGGATTTTTGTGTTAACGTCAGCAAATTATCGGTGTTATATGTTACGATATATTAAATAATAAAAGAAACACATTAAAAAGTTTGCATATTTCGGATATTCTTTGTATCTTTGCATTGTAATTAAGAAACAAGGTTACTAATTTTAAAAAGGTGAGACACACCACAAAAACTGTAAGAAGAAAGTGGAAAAGAATAATGTTTATGTAGAGGTGTTGGCAAAGATTGCCAGCCTCATGGGTAGAACAAAGGAGTCTATCCAGATGTCGTCTTCAAATACTCATACGAGTATTACGATGTTTGCCGAAAATAATAGCAAGATTATTGGAAATTGGTATTTTGATGCTTCCGATAGCAAGGAGTTGGTGGATGCTACCTTCAATGGTCTGAAGGCTTTGGTTGAGTCTCTTGAGCACAATAAGAGCAATGACGGACAAGCAGCGTAAGTACATAGAAAGTCTTATCAAGAAAGTGTTTCGTAATGCAGATTCCCAGAGCGAAATACTTTCCAGATTGGATAGGGTTAAGATTTCAAGCCAACAAGCTTCAGTAATGATACATGCATTGAAGTTAGAGTGCAACATCGGTCGCTCTGTTCCGGCATATATGTTAATGGCAAACAATCTAAATCCAAAAATGGATGAGTTCTTTAGTATATTAGGGTACGATGAATGACGTATTCTTCAAGAAGAAAAGAAGTTGATATGAAAAAGGTAATTATGATAATAGCCGTTGCCGCCATTTTGGTAGGTTGCAAAGGTAAGGGTACAAGAGTCCAAATCTCGGATTCTGTTGACAAATTCAAGGTCGAGAAATTGTTTGTTGTAGATAGTATAACAGTGTACAGGTTTTATGACAATGGAAATGCTATCTATTTCACTAACCGGAAAGGTAGGGTAGATGCGACCCATTCCGAGTACAATCCGGTTACTCACACATACAATGACGAGGTTAACGAAACTTTATGTGAAGGAGACTGAAAAATGGAAAAGAGATTAACTAAGGAAGAGTTCCTTAAGGACTTATGGCATACTGCTAGCGAAAAGCCAAACATTAAGCAAGGAGAATGTTGCGTTACATGTTTGGTTAAGTTCAAAAACGGAAGTACGGAATTATGTGTATATTTCCGTAATCCAGAAGGATGGGTATGTGATGATATGACTCCTAAAGATTTTAAAAGATATTTTAAGGGATGGCTCTATATTGATGATTTACTTCCAAAGGAAGGAGGTAATCAATGAAATCATTTGTATTTGATGTTATGCTCAACGGAAGATTTGTTTGCACATTGAAGTATAAATATTGTGCGCTCTTCCCGATAGATTTTGAAGATTTAACAAAGTTCATCCTCAAAAAGAGACCTACTTTGAGAGGAAAGGACTATAGAATAGCGTTTTGATTATGAAAGAGTTTGAAGTTGGAGAAAGAGTAACTCTTGAAGTTACTGAGACTGATAAAGAATCTTGCAAAGGGTGCTTCTTTGATAGTAAGAAGTTTTGTGAAGTATGGCAGCTATACCCTTGTAGCATCAAAGAACGCTCAGACCATAAAAATGTAATTTTTAAAGAAGTTAAGGAGTAAAGAGATATGTTATACGAAACAAAACAGGGAAGTAAGGCTTATGAATACATTAAGAGTATTCTCGATGCTGAAGAAAAAGAGCGTCAAGCCTACATGAAAAGAGTGGAAGAAGCCGTAGGCTTCGAGTTTGAAAAATATCAGGGCTATCAGCCTAACAGAACTATCACAAGAGAGTACGAGATTACTGCTATATGGGTTCTTTCTGAGCGTTACGATACGCTAGATAAGAAGGTTTGGAAGAAGATAGACGATGTAAAATTGGAGGATGGTTACTATGTAGCTATAGCACCTAACAAGCGTAGTAAGCAAGGTAAGGCAATAGCAGAAGTACTTACATCATATAAATCCTTTACTCATCATTTCAAGATATTGAAGGAACTGAATATCGAAGTTCCGCACGTCAGCCGATTCTCCATCACCCAGCTTTTACGTCACAAAGACCGCATTTTCGTTTACTTTGATGATAGTATTAGAGCTGAGAAGCAAAATCCAGACTTCGTGGAAATCACGATAGGTGAGTATGAGGATTTCATTAATAGCAAAGATTAGAGCGTATGAATAAATTAGAATATATTCCAGGAGATATAGTAAAAATTGAATATGGAAAAGCTACTGGAAAAATAGGTTTCGTAACAATTACTTTTTTAAGAAGAAAAGGTTGCTATAGTCTTGTTGTATTTATTGGTAAAGGGTTTCAAGGTTCTTCTAAAGACGATTGGATTCAAACTTATAATGATGAGGTATCTCCGATTCCTCTCACTACTGAGATTCTAGAGAAGAATGGATGGGAGAGAA
Organism: Segatella copri; assembly: GCA_021635485.1. GTDB lineage: Bacteria > Bacteroidota > Bacteroidia > Bacteroidales > Bacteroidaceae > Prevotella > Prevotella copri_P. Next base: position 20,824 of record JAJWOH010000051.1, read on the forward strand.
AAGTGATGAGCAGAGGAATAAAGAATAGTCATTTGGTATATACAAAACCCGATATTGAAGAATATGGATATTTCCCTATCTACATAGAAAAAGGTATCGGTAAAGAGTTTGATGTATATCTGTTTACATACAACAATGTATGTACACAAATTGCATACATTAAGTATGTTCATCAACTTCAGCACCTCCTCTTCGGTCTAGGACTTAACTCAGAAATGGAGGTGTAGGTATGGAAAAGAATGTTATACTATCCGATGAAGAGTTGGAATTACTCATAACAAGCTTGCATTGTGTTGATGAAAAAACTTACAACTGTTTTACTCGAACAAATACACCTTGGAGTGAAGCTAAAGAGATGAAAGAAACTCTAAGAGTAAAACTCATAAGAGCACAACTTAATGTTTAACGCCTTCGGGCATAAAAGATATTAGTATGAAAATAAGTGATTTGGTTAAAAGTTTAGAGAAAATAAAGGCAAAACACGGAGACTTACCTATTGCTTTTGAGATAAGCGATGATGATTGCTGTCCTATAAAGAAACTACACGTCACAAAGGTATATGACGATGATAGTACTGTTTCAGAAGCAGGTTTCTGTGAGGTAAGAAACTTAGGTGTAGGAGATAAGTATTTAAACATTAGCGATATGTTAGGTGGTTAACGCCTTCAGACATAAATAAATAGTAATATGAATGCAACAGAAGCAAAGAAGACGCTATTTGAGATTAGAAAAAATCTTATTGACGATAAGCAGAAGCATGCTATTTGGTTAGCAATCAAAGCTATTGATTATTGTATAAGATTGAAGAAAGGATATTAACAGATAGTAATATGAAAGCAAGTGAGTTGATAGGGCATTTAAAATCCTACATTGACGCTACAGGTGGTGATTGCGAAATGTTTGTATTTGACAAAGCAGAAGGCGTTTCTTATGATATTAAGAATACTTCTACAGATGGTGATAACATATTTCTGTATGTTTCATCTGAGACACACTTCTTAGCAAAGAAACCAATGTAACTAACCGTCCTTATAGGACATAAATATAAGTAATATGATTAAGACAGTTCCAGACCCTACTTTGATGTGTGAGGGATGTGTGTATGATGG
>JAJWOH010000207.1:0-3685 GCA_021635485.1 Segatella copri
CGGGCAAGGTGGCAGGCAAGGAGAGTGTCCTCCTGTTCAGTAGCGATCTCATCGCCAGTATGGTGCCTGATGGTCGTCGTCTCCGTGCCTTCGACAAGGTGGAACTTCAGCCTGGTGAGACTAAGACTGTGACCTTCGAATTAAAGGCAGACGACTTGGCCTTCGTTGGTTGGAATGGCAAATGGAGATTGGAGGAAGGCGACTTCAAGTTGATGATTGCTGACCAGAGTGCTGATATCCATTGCACTGATACTTATCAGTGGCAATCTGCCAACCGATAAAGAATATTTGAGAAATGAGTTTTAGAAAAGAGCGTGCCAATAGCGGTGCGCTCTTTTTGTTTACATAGTATGTGTATACAAATAGGCTACTAATGGTTAAAAGAAAGAAAGGGCGAAAAGGCAGTTTTTTGTTACCGAAGCATTTCTTATTGTTCAATTTGTATTTCTAATTGTTCAATATTCAAAAATAATCTCTAAAAAGGAGCGGTATTTCAGATTAAATTCGTAATTTTGTCCCGACTCAACGGAATAAGGATTCATTGTATTGCTTATAAAAAGGCAAAAATTTACATAAAACAACATCAATAATTATAAAGTTATGAAACTGAATGACATTCTTTCTAACAACTTTCAAGCTGCAGAATGGGAAGCTAAAGGTTATCAGCTTCCTCAGTATGACATCGCAGCCGTAGCTAAGAAGACTCACGATGAGCCTACTTGGGTTCACTTCGGTGCAGGTAACATCTTCCGTGCTTTCCCAGCCGCCATCCTCAACGATGCGCTCAACACGGGCAAGTACGATCGTGGCGTAATCGTGGCAGAAAGCTTCGACTACGAAATCATCGACAAGGCTTATCGTCCTTACAATAATCTCTCGCTTCTCGTCAGCCTCCAGAGCAACGGAACCATCGAGAAGAAGGTCATCGCTTCTATCACAGAAAGCCTCAAGGCGGATAAGCAGTTTGGTGAGGACTGGGCTCGCTTGGTTCAGATCTTCCAGGCACCAAGTCTGCAGATGGTTACTTTCACCATCACCGAAAAGGGATATTCTTTCAATGATGCTGATTTGGCTCGCGGTCTTGATGCTGTATTTGCTATGGGTAAGCTCACCGCTCTTCTCTATGAGCGTTATAAGGCAGGCAAGTTGCCACTTACCCTGCAGTCTACCGACAACTGTTCTCACAATGGCGACCATGTTAAGGCTGGTGTAAAGGCTTATGCTGAGCGTTGGGCACAGGATGGTATCGTTGAGGCTGGATTCCTGGATTACATCAACGATAGCAGCAAGGTAACCTATCCTTGGTCTATGATTGATAAGATTACTCCTCGTCCACACGAGAAGGTGCAGGCGATGCTGGCTGAGGATGGTTTCGAGGATAACAATACGATTATCACCGAGAAACATACTTTCACCGCTCCTTTCGTAAATGCTGAGGAAGTGCAGTATCTTGTTTGCGAGGATACTTATACCAACGGTCGCCCACCATTGGAGTTGGGCGGTGCACTCTATACCACCCGCAAGACCGTGGATGAGGTTGAGACCATGAAGGTAACCACCTGCTTGAACCCTCTCCATACAGCGATGTCAATCTATGGCTGCATGCTCGACTATACCTTGATTTCTGCCGAGATGGCTGATGAGGACCTTCGTGCCTTTATCCAGAAGATCGGTTATATCGAGGCGATGCCTGTGGTAACAGATCCAGGTGTATTGAATCCATACGAGTTTATCGGCACCGTTATCAACAAGCGTCTGCCTAACCCATTCATGCCAGATGCTCCTCAGCGTATCGCTACCGATACCAGCCAGAAACTCTCTATCCGTTTCGGTGAGACTATCAAGAAGTACATCGACCGTGGTCTCGACAAGAGCAATCTCGTGTTGATTCCTCTGGTATTGGCAGGTTATGCCCGTTATCTCAAGGCATTGGATGATAACCTGAAGCCATTCGAGCCATCTTCTGACCCATTGTTGGCAGAGCTCCAGGCAATCGTGGCTCCTCTGGAGGTAGGCAAGGCAGATCAGGACTACTCTTGCCTCAAGAACCTCTATAGTCGCAAGGATGTGTTCGGTCTCGATCTCTATGAGGCTGGCTTCGGCGAGCAGATTGAGGGCATGGTGAAGGAACTCTTTGCCGGCAAGGGTGCCGTAAGACAGACATTGCATAAATATGTTTCTGCAAGATAATTCATTTTTAAACTTATACATTATATAATATATATGGAAAGAACATGGCGCTGGTTTGGCAAGAAGGATAAGATTACACTTGCACAGTTGAAACAGATAGGTGTTGAGGGCATCGTTACTGCATTGCACGATGTTCCTCTGGGCGAGGTTTGGACACGCGAGAAGATTCATGAACTCAAGGAGTACATCGAGTCTTATGGTATGAAATGGAGCGTGGTAGAGTCTTTGCCTGTGGTTGAAACCCTGAAATATGGCGGTCCTGACCGTGACCATCAGATTGAGGTTTACAAGGAAAGTCTCCGCAACCTGGGTGAGGAAGGCATCAAGTGCATCTGCTACAACTTTATGCCGGTATTAGACTGGGCACGTACCGATTTGTCTCACGACAATCCTAACGGAGCCAACAACCTCTATATGAACTGGGGCGAGTTTGCCTACTTCGATATCTATATCCTCCAGCGTGAAGGCGCCCGTGAGGATTGGGCAGAGTTCTCTAAGGAACACAAGTGGGGCAGAGACCTGGTGGCTGAGGCTGATGAAATCAAGAAGACTTCTACACCAGAGCAGGATCATGCCTTGGTAGAGAATATCATCATCAAGACCCAGGGCTTCGTATCCGGTAACTTCAGCGAGGGCGATTCAGCTCCTGTGCAGAAGTTCCGCGACCTGTTGAAGCTTTACGATGGCATCGACAAGAAAAAGTTGCAGGAGAACATGAAATACTGGCTGGAGGCGATTATGCCTATCTGCGATGAGTATGACATCAACATGTGTGTTCACCCTGACGATCCTCCTTATCCTGTATTCGGTTTGCCAAGAATCATCGGTCGTGCCGAGGATATCCAGTGGATGCTCGATGCTGTGCCAAACAAGCACAACGGTCTGACTTTCTGTGCAGGTTCATTCTCTGCCGGCGAGCACAACGACTGTGTGGCAATGGCTAAGCAGTTTGCTGACCGCACCCACTTCGTTCACCTTCGTTCTTGCTATATCTTCCCTAACGGCAACTTTACAGAGGCTTCTCACTTGGGTGGTCGTGGTCATCTTATCGAGCTTTGCCGCATCTTCGAGAAGGCAGAGCATGAAGGCAAGTGCAATTCGGGTCGCAGATTGCCAATGCGTGTTGACCATGGTATGACCTTTACTGATGAGCCAGGTGGTGTATTCGATGAGAGCAATCACGGCCACAATGCCGGTTACACTCTCCTCGGCCGCATGTTTGCCATGGGTCAGATTCAGGGTGTCATCGCAACAGTAGATGATGAACTGGGCATTGAGTATAAGCAGCCGGGATTCTATGATTAGTTATTAGTTATTAGTAATTAATAATTAGGCTATTAAGTGATTTGAAATTTAGGTTAGATAAAATACGAAAAAGGCTAGTGTGCGTTTTTGCATGCTAGCCTTTTTGTGCTGATTTTTTTGGTTATTGGCTAAAGCACCACCTCCTCAACATACTTCACCAGCGAATCCTTGCCGTTATGCAGATAGAAGT
>JAJWOH010000052.1:0-6980 GCA_021635485.1 Segatella copri
TAAATACTTGTATCTCTCCTAAATCTCCAATTTCTTTTGGTAGAACAAACATATTGTATGGGTTCGCATATTTACGGAAATGCTCTTCTATAGAATGTATATCTATTTCATTTATGCTTTTTGAACTGTTAAAACCGATAGGTTCAATGTGACATAGCTTCCATCCTTGTAAAGCATCTGTTCCTAAAGGCTTGGAATACTTTGCTTTTTGTTTGCTATCTTTAGTTTGCATAAACAGCATAGGAATCATATTGTTTTGAAGCATTTCTTTAATTTCTTTCAATGTTGGGGTATGTTGTTTCATAACTTGACCATATACCCAGATTGCAAATGTATTGTCAGAAACTATAATTTCTCTTCCTGTAGGATGTATGAAAGATTGACCTCGGAATTTAATGTCTTTTCGAACAATTAATGGCATGTCTTTGGCATCCACCCAGTCATTAATGATTTTGTTCCAATAATCTAATGTTTCTTTTGATATTTTAGGGTTGAATTCTGAAGAACGCCATAGTTGACCAATTTCCTTGATTTTTCTTCGTATATTATCACCGACCAAATCTGGAGTTGTTTGTTTTGATTTTAAACCAATGTTTTTCGTCTCATTTCGTTCAAACAAGTATTTATTGGCTTTTTGGGGAGTCTTCGTGTAACTATACACTCCTTGTTCTCTGTAACTTTTTGTTTGGATAACATTTGGAAAAGATTTGTAAAAATCTCCTTTCGTCATTTGAAAACTCCCAACAGGTGTCTTTATACAGAAAACGTCGTTTTCTTTTAAGGATTCTATTATGCAAGCTTTAAAAGTTAGTCTGCTACAAGAATATTCTGTGTAACTCATATCGTTTAATTTTGAAAAGACTTCTTGGCTTCTTTCAAACTGTTATATAGCTCATCGTCAAACTCTCGGATGTCTTCGTCAGTCAATACTCCGTCATAGTATAGGTAACATACGGTGATGTAATATCTACCTCCTGACATCCCATCGTATCGGCGAGCGATATGCTTGTCGAATTGGTATACCTTATCATATAGTTTGAGGTATGCATCGTGTGCATCCTCTGCTGATGCGTTCTTGTTCATGAAATCTTTGGTAGATTGCATGAACTTGGCGCACTCTCGCTGCAAGCCCAAATTAATGAGCTTGCGAGCTGTTTTCTTCTGAGACTTCGTTAATTCTATCATGTTCTAAACGTTTCTTTTCTTTTTTAGCCTTATTTCTTATTGATATACATTTCTTGCAGATGTGCAGTCTGTGTCCTTTACCACTGAACGACTCGTTGGATTTATACTCTCCACACATCTTGCAATAATGTCCTTGATGCTTATGTTTCTTTTTACCCATGACTTATTTTGCAAACAACTTTCCTATGAGATTCAAGAGATTAGAGACAGTCTCTTTGCTCTCCACAGGTATCTTGATGGAGGTTTCGCCTGTCTGCTCGTTTTTCCCAACGATGGAATCAACCAGATGGGCAGTGGCTTCTGGCGACTTTAAGGTTTCGGCTAAGCCTGAGAGGAAAGATATTCCTTGGGCAACCAAATCCTTAGGATGACTTGAGCGATTAGTAACGGATTCTCTGTTCGAAGATGAATTCGTTTGTTGCTGGATGGAAACCTCTTCTTCTTTTTCCTGGTGGTCTTCTTGGCGCTGTTGCCGTTTTGGTCAGCTGTCTGCTTATTGTTTTTGCCATTGTTGTATTACTTTAAATATATTGACGCAAAGTTACACATTATAAATGAAAGATACGAAGAAATAGTGGAAAATTATCTAAAAATCATAGATGACGGAAGATTCAACGATGATAAACCGACAGAAACGCTTGAGGAAGCGCAACGATATAGGTGAAGACGCTGGAATATACGGGAGAGGTGTTTGGAAAATATTGCATAAGTCTTTGGGATATATAGGATAAGTTGCTGGAAGAGATAGGATAAGTTGCTGGAAAAGATACCTTCTGCAACCGCACAACAGCTGTTGTGCGGTTGCACATCACCTGTTGTGCGCATGCATAACAGCTGATGTGCGGGCGTAGTTCAGTTGTTGTGCGATGAATTTCTTAGAATTATGGTGATCATTTTGCTCAGCACCCCTATGGGCATGAGTAGTTACTGTGGTAGAAACAAGATGCAAATAAAGTTAAAAAGGTCTCACGTCATATTCCCTACATTGGGAAGACAACATGAGACCTTTTGTTTGTATGATGGTTTTTATCCTTCAATTACCCCCTTCCACAATCCGTGGAGATTGCAGTATTCTCGAGCCGTAACATCCTTGGCTTCTGCGTTGGTCAGGAAGATAGCTTCAGGCTTTTCGCCTGGCTTCAACTCGTGACGAAGCACATCGGTAGGGGTGAGCAATTCTATCCATTGGATGTAATGCTCTGGGAGCATCGGATGCTCCACACTTCCTACTGTTACGCGATAGCCGCCCTCAATAGGTTCTATCACAGGCACGTGCTTCTCTTTGGCGCCATCACTGGTGTTTTCCTTCATCAGCTTCATCGGCTCGCCACAGCAACTGAGCACGGCTCCTGGGTTTACAACTTCTACTACATTGCCACAAATCTGGCAGCGGTAGATTTCTCTAACTTTTGTCATAATGGTTCCTCCTATTATTTTATGAATGTGTTGCCTGAATATCAGGCATTTCATTCAGATGATTCCTTTGTGAGGATTTCCTTCGGGTGATTCCTCCAAAAGAGCCTTATTCCTCTACAGGGCTGAAATCTTCCTTGCCTACTCCGCAAAGAGGGCAAACCCAATCATCTGGGATGTCTTCGAATGCTGTACCTGGAGCGATGCCGCCCTCTGGATCACCTACTTCTGGATCATAAATCCAACCACACACGTCGCAAACATATTTCTTCATAATGTTCCTTTCTTTCTTAATTTGATTGATTAGTGTTATCTATTCACTTTTAATCAGACAGGTGCGTTTGCATATCTTTCTGATTTACAATGCAAATATACACTTTATTTCTGTAAGAACCAAATAAATTTGAAAATATTATAATTTTATTATCCTTTTTAATCTAAATAAACAAAGATTTCTAGATGTACTTGTGAATAAAGGAGTTATTTGTCTTTTTAGTAGTGTTTTGATAGAAGATTTGACTGTTTCATGTGAAACATCTCGAAAAAGAAAAGCTCGCAAGATGAACGTTTGGTATCTTGCGAGCTTCTTTTTATTTAAGTTGCCTTGCGGTTTCTGCGGCCGCTTTCTGGTTTTTCTAATGTGCTTCTAGCCAGTTGTTTCCCCATCCGGCATCAGCAACCAGAGGCACACTGAGCTGGTAGGCGTTCTGCATCTCTTCTACCACAATCTTCTCTACCTTTTCCTTCTCTTCCGGATATACGGAGAAATTGAGTTCGTCATGCACCTGGATAATCATCTTGCTCCTGATGCCTTCTGCTCTGAATCGGTTGAAGATACGGATCATAGCCACTTTGATGATGTCTGCCTCAGAGCCCTGGATAGGGGCATTGATGGCATTGCGCTCGGCAAATCCTCTTACAGTCCCATTCTTGCTGTTGATGTCTGGCAGATAGCGACGGCGGTGGAAGAGGGTTTCGGCATAGCCTTTCTCTCTTGCCATTTCCTTTGCCTTCTCCATGTAAGCCTGAACACCAGGGAAGGTGCGGAAGTAGTCTTCTATGATCTGCTTTGCCTCTCGGTTTTCGATGTTCATGCGTTGGGCAAGACCGAAGGTCGTGATGCCGTAGATGATGCCGAAGTTGGCAGTTTTTGCCTTCTTGCGCTGTGCATCTGTTACTTCTTTGATGTCTTCGTGCCAAATCTTGGCAGCTGTAGCTGCATGAATATCAGAGCCTTCACGGAATGCTTCTACCATGTTTGGATCCTGGCTCAGGTGTGCCATGATGCGAAGTTCTATCTGTGAATAGTCGGCAGAGAAGAACAGGCAGCCTGGTTCTGGGATGAAGCATCTGCGTATCTCCTTGCCATCGTCATCGCGTACAGGAATATTTTGCAAGTTTGGATCACTTGAAGAAAGACGTCCTGTGGCTGTGATGGCTTGGTTGAAAGAGGCATGAATGTGACCGGTGCGAGAGTTGATAAGCTTTGGAAGGGCATCTATATAGGTTCCCAAAAGTTTCTTTAAACCTCTGTAGTTCAGTATCTCATCGATGATTGGACTCTTGCTGCGCAGCTGCTGAAGAACTTCTTCGCTTGTTACGTACTGGCCCGTCTTCGTCTTCTTAGGCTTCTCCACAATCTTCATCTTTCCGAAGAGTATTTCTCCAACCTGGCGTGGGGAAGCGATATTGAACGATTCGCCTGCCAACTCATAGATATGATGTTCTATCTCATTGAGGCGGTTGGTGAGTTTCTCGGATGTTTCCTTCAGGGTATCGGTGTCGATGCATACTCCCGTCATCTCCATGTGGGCTAAAACAGGTACAAGCGGCATTTCTACATTCCAGAAAAGATCTTCACAATCTATCTCTTTGAGTTTTGGTTCGAGCACATTTTTCAATCTCAAGGTGATGTCGGCATCTTCGGCAGCATATTCGTAAATGTCTGATGGGGCGAGATCGCGCATCGACTTCTGGTTCTTTCCCTTCGGACCAATCAGTTCTTCGATGTGGATGGTCTGATAGTTGAGGAACACTTCTGCCAAGTAATCCATGTTGTGGTAAAGTTCTGGCTGGATGAGATAGTGGGCGAGCATCGTATCGAACATCTTGCCCTGAATCTCTATGCCGTAGTTCATCAACACCTCGTAATCGTATTTGATGTTCTGCCCCACTTTCAGGATTTCCGGGTTCTCGTAGAGAGGTTTGAAGATGTTTACGATTTTTAAGGCTTCTTCACGATTTGCCGGAATTGCTACGTAGAAAGCCTCTTTTTCCTTCACGGCAAAGCTCAAACCCACCAATTCTGCATCAATGGCAGCGGTAGATGTGGTCTCTGTGTCTAGACTGAGAATATTGAATGTCAATAAATAGTCATAAAGTTTCCTTGCATCTACTTCTGTATCAATGAGTTTATATGAATGAGAGACCGTTTTAAGGGTCTCAAAACTCGCGTTTTTTGACTCTTCCTGACCATCGGCAGGCTGTGCGCCAAACAAATCGAGCTCTCGTGTAGGTTTTGTTTGCACCTTTTTAGGTTTGTTAAGAACTCGATTAGCAAACGACTTAAATTCTAACTCGGTGAAGATTTCATCCAGTTTTGTATTGTCTGGCTCTACCCGTTTCAAATCTTCCATCTTGATCTCTACCGGAACATCGGTTCGTATGGTTGCCAGGAACTTTGACATCCTGATATCTTCTACGGCACCCTCCACTTTTTCGCGGAGCTTGCCTTTCACTTGAGAAGAGTTCTCGATAAGCCCTTCTACACTACCGAACTCGTTGATAAGTTTGATGGCTGTCTTTTCTCCCACGCCCGGACAGCCTGGGAAGTTATCAGCTGAGTCGCCCATCAGAGCAAGAAGGTCGATAACCTGGAGTGGGGAAGTGATGCTGTATTTCTCTTCAATTTCCTGTACGCCCAACTTTTCGTATCCACCGCCATGACGAGGACGGAACATGAAAACATTGTTACGAACCAGTTGTGCGTAATCCTTGTCGGGTGTGAGCATGTAGGTTTCCATCCCCTTTTCACCTGCCTTCAAGGCAACTGTTCCAATGATATCATCCGCCTCGAAACCATCTACCTGAAGGATAGGGATATGATATGCCTCCAGGATATTTTTGATGATAGGCACAGAGAGTTTGATGTCTTCCGGTGTCTCTTCTCGTTGAGCTTTATATGCAGGGAAAGCCTCATGACGGAAGGTCTTGCCATGGTCGAAAGCTACCGCTATATGGGTAGGTTTCTCCTTGGTAAGTATCTCGTTGAGGGTATTGCAGAACCCCATTACACACGAAGTATTGAGTCCCTTCGAATTGATTCGAGGGGCTTTCATAAAGGCGTAATACGACCTATAAATGAGCGCATACGCGTCTAAAAGGAACAATTTATCCATAATATTCATTTTTGTGGTGTAAAATTACTAAAAAAATGCGATATTTCAAGAAGAATTGATTAATTTTGTAACAAATTTCAGAAATTAAGTAGATTTACTCACATATAATGGACTATTTATCACTTATCAAGCTGCCTATTGAGGCAGAATTAGCAGATTTTATAGATTTGTTCAACAAGTCTCTCATGCATAGCGATGGCCTCCTTTCCCAGGTGCTCGACCACATCCGTCAGCGCGCTGGAAAACGTATGCGCCCTATACTCATCTTGTTGATGGCACGTAATTTTGGAAAGGTTTCCAGTGTTACCCAGCATTCTGCTGTAGGTCTGGAGCTTCTTCATACCGCTTCGCTGGTACATGATGATGTGGTTGATGAGAGTGGGGAGCGCCGCGGACAGGCTAGCGTGAATGCTACTTATAATAATAAGGTGGCTGTGCTTGTGGGCGATTTCATTCTTTCCACCGCCTTGCTTCATGTATCTTATTCGCATTCAGAGGAAATCGTGCGTTATCTTGCTGAGTTGGGACGTATCCTGTCTAATGGTGAGATTCTTCAGCTCAACAGTATCAGTAATGAAGAGATATCGGAAGATATTTATTATCAGGTGATTAAGCAGAAAACGGCTGCTCTCTTTGAGGCTTGCGCCGGTATCGGAGCGATGTCTGCCAATGCTTCAGAACTGCAGATTGAAGAGGCGAAGCGTTTCGGACAGAACTTGGGCATCATCTTCCAAATCCGTGATGATATCTTTGATTATTATGATTCCAAGGAGATAGGTAAACCTACTGGTAATGATATGGTTGAAGGAAAACTGACTTTGCCTGTAATATATGCTTTGAAGTCTACCGGTGATGAGGAGATGATGAAGCTTGCCAGAAAGGTAAAGGCTCATACTGTGACGGCTGATGAAATAGCTCAGTTAGTGGCGTTTACAAAGGAAAACGGAGGTATTGAATATGCGGATAAGCGCATGTGGGATTTCC
>JAJWOH010000052.1:7080-21817 GCA_021635485.1 Segatella copri
AGGAGGTTAGTCAGGCGTGATGTGCCGAGGCGCAACCACTGGTTGGTCAGCCATTTCTCGCCCAAAACTTCCTTCACGATGGTGTAGTAAACTACGGCATCATGAACGGTATTGATACCACCTGCAGGCTTGAAACCAATCTGAATGCCAGTCTTTTCGTAATATGCCTTGATAGCCTGGCACATAACGTATGCTGCCTCAGGGGTAGCTGAGACCTTCTCCTTACCTGTTGAGGTTTTGATATAGTCAGAACCTGAGTACATTGCGAGGATAGAAGCCTTCATGATGTTGCTGCAATTCTTCAGATCGCCTGTCTCCAGAATGCACTTCATCTTATGCTCTCCGCATGTCTCCTTGAGTTCCTGAATATCATCGCAGAGACCCTCGTAATCTTCGCTGAAGAACTTGCCAACAGGCATTACGATATCCACCTCTGTGGCACCATCCTTGATAGCCATAGCGGTTTCTGCAATCTTTACCTCGATAAAGGTCTGAGAGGATGGGAAATTGCCGCTTACTACAGCGATTTCTACGCCGTCAACCTCCAGACTCTGGCTGATAAGGCCGGCAAAGTTAGGGTAGGTACATACGGTTGCTACGTGAGGAAGCTGAGGATAATCCTTGGCAAACTGGTTCACCTTTTCAATCATCTTCAGGATGCTTTCTTCTGTATCTTCTGTATGGAGAGAAGTCAACTCGATGCTACCGAAGAGGAACTTCTTGACCTCCATGGTCTCATTCTCTGCTACCTTTTCATCGAGAATCTTCTTTACTGCAGCAGCTACTTCCTCATCGTTGAGGTTGCAGTTGTACTGCTTCAAAACTGATAAATACTTGTCGTCCGACTCTTTATACTGTCCCTGCTGTGCAAGAACCTGTTCTTTAATACTGCTCATACTTAATGTTATTTATATAATTATTAAAGTTAAGTTTTTATATGAATAGCAATTTTAATTCTTGTTATCTTGTTCTTTATCTTCCTGATGTTCAGATAGTTTGGGGTTGTTTTTATGCCTTTCAGAGTCCCTTTTGGTCTTCTTGTCAAAACTCTTCTGGAGTTCTTCTGTCAAGTCAACCCCTGTCTGATTTGCCAGGCAGATAAGCACCCATAGAACATCGGCCATCTCTTCGCCTAAGTTAGGTTTCTCGCCTTTCTTGAAACTCTGGTCACCGTATGTTCGGGCAATGACGCGTGCCAGTTCGCCCACTTCTTCTGTGAGGCAAGCCATATTGGTCAGTTCGCTGAAATAGCGTACGCCATATTCTTTAATCCACTGATCTACAGCTTCTTGTGCTTCTTTTATTGTCATCTTCCTAATTCTTTTATGGGGAAAGATGCCTTTCTTTCAGGGTAGGGCATTATTCCTTGTTGTGAGTATCCATCATGATGGTTACCGGTCCATCGTTCAGTAAATCTACCTTCATATCGGCACCAAATTCGCCTGTTCCTACTGGCTTTCCGAGTGCATCGGATAGCTTTTTGCAGAACTCCTCATAGAGTGGAATGCTGATTTCGTGCTTGGCTGCTCTGAGCCAGCTTGGGCGGTTTCCTTTCTTGTAGCTGGCGAATAGGGTGAACTGGCTGATGACCAGAATCTCACCATTTATATCCATGATGGAGCGGTTCATAACGTGGTTTTCGTCGTCGAAAACACGGAGTCCTATTACCTTTCTGACCAGCCAGTCTACATCTTCTGAAGTGTCGCTTTCCTCTATTCCCAGAAGGATCAGATAGCCTTGTCTGATAGCAGATTTAACCTCTCCTTCTATGGTAACTGAGGCGTGAGAGACACGCTGTATTACGATTCTCATATTACTACTTTGAACTTTGAATGATGAACATAGAACTTTATGAATAGCATTTGTGGAATGCTTGCTTCGGTTCTGTTCTTCTTCTTATTATTAATATATATAGTATAGTTTGAACTGCAAATATACAACTTTTATTTCATATTCTCGCCTTTTTCTTCGAAATATTTTGAAAGAATTTCTGCCTTATGTGTGCCTAATACTTCTGAAAGTTGTTCCAAGGATGCTTCTTTCATCTTTTTCACGCTCTTAAACTTGCTCAGCAGGGCTTCTTTAGCCTTCGGACCGATGCCTTTAATATCGTCTAATTCTGAGTGAAGAGCATGCTTGCTGCGCTTGTCGCGATGGAAGGTGATGGCGTATCTGTGCACCTCATCCTGTATCTGCGTCAGTACCTTGAACAGTTCACTTTCGGGTGGTAGGGCGATGGTTTGAGGAGGGAATCCGAAGAGGAGTTCGTTGGTGCGGTGGCGGTCGTCCTTGGCAAGTCCTGCGATAGGAATATCCAGGTGTAATTCGTCAACAATAACCTCTCTTACTACGTCCATCTGACCCTTTCCGCCATCGGTAATAATGAGGTCTGGAAGTGCAGTTTCTTCCTCTATCATGCGACTGTACCGGCGCCTTACCACCTCTTGCATGGATGCGTAATCGTCCGGCCCTTCTACCGTCTTAATGTTGTATTTCCTATAGTCTTTTCTGGATGGTTTCATACCTTTATATACGATGCAACCTGCCACGGCATCAGTACCGGATATGTTGGAATTATCGAAACATTCTATCTGATAAGGCAGCTTTGGAAGCTTCAGTCTTGCTTGTAATTCCTTCATCAATCGGGTCTGTTTCTGTTCCGGATTGAGCTTTTCTGCCTGCTTCAGACGGTCGAATTTATACTGCTTGCAGTTCATTTCCGACAGTTCCAGAAGATGCTTTTTGTCACCTCTCTGAGGTACGAAAAAGGTGGCATCTTTCAGCTTCCATTCCATTTCGAAGGGCACGATTATCTCCTTCGATGTGGAGTGAAAACGCTCTCTGATTTCCGGAATGGCTGTAATCAGAAGTTCCTCGTCACTCTCCTCCAGCTTGCGCTTATACTCGTAGGTAAAGCTCTGGTTGATGGTGCCGTTTTTTACGTGAATATAGTTGATGAAGGCGTTCTTGTTGGCATCATCATTTACGATGGTGAAGACATCTACGTCTGTAATGGTATGGCTTACCACCTCGCTTTTTGCCTCAAATTCATCCAGTAATTGGTACTTTTTCTTATATTCTTCGGCTATTTCAAAACGTAGAAGTTCGGCATTTTTCATCATCAAATCGTAGAGATATTTGCTTACTTCCCGCGTGTTTCCCTTCAGAATTTCACGTGCCTGGCGCATGTTTTCCTGATATTCCTCATAGCTCTGCTTGTTGATGCAGGGTGCTCCGCAGTTGTGGATATGATACTCCAGACACGGCTTGTATCTGCCTTCTGCAACGCCTTCTCTGGTGATAGGCATTCTGCATGTGCGGGGCTTATAGAGCTTCTTGATGACTTCTAAAACGGCATACATGCTGCCGATATGAGGGTAAGGACCGAAGAAGGTTCCCACTTTTTTATTGATATGACGAGTCTTGAAAATGCGTGGAAAATACTCGTTTGTTACGCATATAGAAGGGTATGTCTTGCCGTCTTTCAGCAGGACATTGTATCTTGGATTATACTTTTTGATCAGGCTGTTTTCGAGCAAAAGTGCGTCTTCTTCTGTGTTTACGACCGTATAAGATATGTCGTGAATCTTAGAAACAAGCACCTTTGTCTTGTATCTGTCTACCTCTTTATGGAAGTAGGAAGATACTCTTCTCTTCAGATTTTTCGCCTTTCCCACATATATAATCGTATGATTTTCGTCGTAATATTGGTAGCTTCCTGGCTTTTCCGGCATACTTAAAACGATGTTTTTAAGCCTTGCCAAGCGCTCCTCATTCTCTTGTTTCGTCATATTTTTACTTGTTTTTAAAGGGAAAACGAGCGTTACTGTTTCACGTGAAACGGCAACGCTCTAGTGTCTTTTACTGCTTCCTTGCTGCATTCTCGCAGTATTTCTTGCAGTATTTTTGCAGCTTATAACTGTAATAAAGTAGTTACTTCAACGTCTGGATCAAAGGAATTTCTGCCTTCGAAATTCTCGTTTACGAGTTCGATGATGAAGTTAGCATATACCTTTTTCGGATGGAATTTCTTTACCAGGTCGCATGCTGCTTTCATGGTTCCACCGGTGGCAAGGAGGTCGTCGTGGAGGAGTACGATGTCGTTCTCATTGATGGCATCTTCGTGGATTTCGATGGTGTCGATACCATATTCCTTAGCATAACTTTCCTGTACAGTTTTGCATGGAAGTTTGCCTGGTTTGCGGCATAAAACAACGCCGGCTCCGAGACGAATAGCAAGGGCAGAAGACATTACGAAACCGCGTGATTCGATGCCTACAATCTTGGTGATTCCTTTGTCTTTGTAGAGTTCGTACATCTCATCGCTGATCTCTTTTAAAGATGCAGGATTCTTGAAAAGGGTTGATACATCGCGGAAGTTTACACCCTTGATTGGCCAATCTGGAATGCAACGCAGATTGTCTAATAATAGCTGATTGTTCATTACTTTTTATGCTTTAAATTGATACTTATTTTGTTCTTTTTTCTTGTTCCTTTTATGGGCTTTTTGCCCGTTTGTTTTTGCCTTTTACTCGATTTTATCCGCTTTTGTTTCACGAATTGCTGAAGTTTTACTTTAACCGCAAAACACTTGATGCAACCTTTCTTAAGCGGTTGAGCATCAAATGTTTTGTTGATAGCCCGTTTCACGTGAAACATTGGGAGTTCCCTTGTTTTTCGCTGTGAAACGGCTTATCTTCCGAGTAATACAAGCATCACGTTGATATCGCTTGGTGATACGCCCGGAATTCGGCTTGCCTGTGCCAAGGTTTCCGGGTCGATGCGCTCGAGTTTCTGGCGTCCTTCTGTGGAGATTTCGTGGAGCTCGGAATAGTTGAAACGGCCCTTTATCTTGATGTCCTCCAAACGGTGCATCTTGTCGGCGATGAGACGCTCTCGTTCGATGTAACCTTTGTACTTCATCTTGATTTCTGCAGCTTCCGTTATCTCTTCCTTTCGGTTAGCTGGTGTTTCCAGTGCAGCCTTCAGGTCCGGAATAATCTCCGAAAGATTCGTGAGGTTCAGATGCGGACGAGCGATGAGGTCGATGAGCTTGCAGCCAGCGCGAAGTGGAGTAGTACCGAGTGCTTCCAGTTTTGGATTTATCTCATCCTTTTTGATAGGATAGTTGACGCAAAATTCGATGATTCTTCCGATGGCTTCTTTTTTCTCTATCCACCAGTCGTATCGGTCGCGCTTGGCAATTCCGAGTTCGTATGCTTTTTCGGTGAGTCGGGCATCGGCATCGTCCTGACGGAGCAGAATGCGGTATTCGGCTCTGGAGGTAAACATACGGTATGGTTCGTCAACTCCCTTTGTGGTGAGATCATCGATGAGTACGCCGATATAACTCTCATCGCGGTTCATCTCGAATGTTTTGTCGCCAACACAATGCAAGGCTGCGTTGATTCCGGCCACGGTTCCCTGTCCTCCTGCTTCCTCATAACCGGTGGTTCCGTTCACCTGTCCGGCAAAGAAGAGACCTTTGATGATTTTCGACTCCAGTGAATGTTTGAGTTGGGTAGGGTCGAAGTAATCGTATTCGATGGCGTATCCCGGTCTGTAAATCTTGGCATCTCTCAAAGCAGGAATCTCGTGAAGTGCATTCAGCTGGATATCCATCGGCATGCTCGAAGAAAAACCGTTCAGATACATCTCGTTCGTATCTTCGCCTTCCGGTTCCAGGAAGAGCGGATGCTGATCCTTGTCGGGGAAGGTGACGAGCTTTGTTTCTATACTCGGACAGTAACGTGGACCGGTACTCTGAATCTGACCATTATATAAAGGTGAGTCAGCGAGACCGCTTTTTAAAGTTTCGTGTACCTTCTTGTTGGTGTAGCAAGTCCAGCAAGGCAATTGTTTCAGAACCCGATGTTCTCCCATGTAAGAGAACTGGTGGAAATCGCTGTCGCCCGGCTGTTCTTCCATATCTTCGAAATGAACACTTCTCTTGTCTATTCTGACCGGAGTACCGGTTTTCATTCTGGCTGTAGTGATACCCCATCGGGTGATGCTCTCCGTAAAGTTGTGTACGGCAGGTTCGGCGCATCTTCCGCCTTCAACCATCTTTCTTCCTACATGCATCAGTCCGTTGAGGAATGTTCCTGCAGTGATGATGATGCTCTTGGCATAGAATTCGGCTCCCCAGATGGTTTTTACGCCGATGGCTTCTCCGTTAGCTACGAGCAGTTCGTCAGCCTGGTCTTGCCAGATGTCGAGGTTGTCGGTATGGTCGAGGATGGTTCTCCATTCCCAGATAAACTTTCCTCTGTCGCATTGGGCACGGGGGCTCCATACGGCAGGACCCTTTCCGATGTTGAGCATTCGGAACTGGATGGCGGTTTTGTCCGTTACGATACCCATCTGTCCGCCCAAAGCATCGATTTCGCGCACAATCTGTCCCTTGGCAATACCTCCGATGGCGGGGTTGCAACTCATTTGACCAATCTTGTTCATATCCATCGTTATCAAACAGGTTTTGGCACCCATGTTTGCAGAGGCTGCAGCAGCCTCGCATCCGGCATGTCCTCCACCGATAACGAGCACGTCATAATTGAATTTCATACTTCGTTTAATCTATATTTTTTCTAATTTTCGGCAAAAGTAAGAAATAAAATCGAAATTTTAGCAAAAATACTTTGATAAATCATTAAAATATAGTAATTTTGCAGCAGACTTGCGAAAATATACCTAGAAATGAGGATTGCAGAATGCCAAAAAATAGGTATTGCAGGGACGAAAAGTGTGGAATATAAATTAGTTTCAAACAGTTAAATAATTAAATTTCAATCATTTATGTGGTTAATCAATTCATCTATTGGTAGAAAGGTAGTGATGTCAGTAACTGGTATCGCTCTTATTCTATTCTTGACATTCCACGGTTGCATGAATGTTGTTGCGCTTTTCTCTGGAGAAGCTTACAACACAATCTGCGAGTTGTTGGGTGCTAACTGGTACGCCGTAGTTGCAACTTTGGGTTTGGCAGCTTTGGCAGTTTGTCACATCGTTTACGCTTTCATCCTGACAGCACAGAACCGTCGTGCTCGCGGTAACCAGCGTTACGAGGTAACAGCAAAGCCAGAGAAAGTAGAGTGGGCTAGCCAGAACATGTTGGTGCTCGGTATCATCATCGTTCTCGGTTTGTTGCTTCACCTCTTTAATTTCTGGTACAACATGATGTTTGCAGAGCTTTTGGGTACAAGCTTCGGCCACTGCCCATCAGATGGCTTCGCATTCATTCAGGACACCTTCGCTAACCCAGTGTTCGTAGTTCTCTACATCATCTGGTTGGTAGCTCTTTGGTTCCACCTCACTCACGGTTTCTGGAGTGCTATTCAGACTCTCGGTTGGAGCGGTAAGACTTGGTTCTGCCGTTGGAAGATGATTGGTATGATTTACTCTACCATCCTGCTTCTCCTCTTCATCGTAGTTGTATTGGCATTCGCTTTCGGTTGCGCTCCATCTTTGTGCTGCGCATAATTCGTGTAATCATTTAAGTATTAAAAAAGATTATGGCAAAAACATTAAATTCTAGAATACCTGAAGGACCAGTTGCTGAGAAGTGGACCAACTATAAGGCTCACCAGCGTTTGGTTAACCCAAAGAATAAGTTAAAGCTCGACGTTATCGTTGTAGGTACAGGTTTGGCAGGTGCTTCTGCTGCTGCTTCTCTCGGCGAGATGGGCTTCAATATCTTGAACTTCTGCATCCAGGACTCTCCACGTCGTGCTCACTCTATCGCAGCACAGGGTGGTATCAATGCAGCTAAGAATTATCAGAATGATGGTGACTCTGTTTACCGTCTGTTCTACGATACTGTAAAGGGTGGTGACTACCGTGCTCGTGAGGCTAACGTTTACCGTTTGGCTGAGGTGAGCAACGACATCATCGACCAGTGCGTAGCTCAGGGCGTTCCTTTCGCTCGTGAGTACGGTGGTATGCTGGCTAACCGTTCTTTCGGTGGTGCTCAGGTATCTCGTACATTCTATGCTAAGGGTCAGACAGGTCAGCAGCTCCTCCTCGGTGCTTACTCTTCTTTGAGCCGCATGGTTGAGGCAGGTAAGGTTAAGCTCTTCACCCGTTACGAGATGGAGGATATTGTTATCGTTGACGGTCACGCTCGTGGTATCATCGCCAAGAATTTGATTACAGGTAAGTTGGAGCGTTTCTCTGCCAACGCCGTAGTTATCGCTACCGGTGGTTATGGTAACGCTTACTTCCTCTCTACAAACGCTATGGGTTGTAACTGTACAGCAGCTATCCAGTGCTACCGCAAGGGTGCTGACTTCGCTAACCCATCTTACGTTCAGATTCACCCTACATGTATCCCTGTTCACGGTACAAACCAGAGTAAGTTGACTTTGATGTCAGAGTCACTCCGTAACGATGGTCGTATCTGGGTTCCTAAGAAAATTGAGGATGCCAAGGCATTGCAGGCTGGTACAAAGAAGGGTTCTGATATTCCTGAGGAAGACCGCGACTACTACTTGGAGCGCCGTTACCCAGCATTCGGTAACCTGGTTCCTCGTGACGTGGCTTCTCGTGCAGCTAAGGAGCGTTGCGACAAGGGCTTCGGTGTCAACAACACTGGTCTTGCCGTATTCCTCGACTTCTCTGAGTCTATCAACCGTCTCGGTATCGACGTTATCCTGCAGCGTTATGGCAACCTCTTCGATATGTATGAGGAGATTACTGACGTTAACCCAGGTGAGTTGGCTAACGAGATTAACGGCGTGAAGTACTACAACCCAATGATGATCTTCCCTGCTATCCACTATACAATGGGTGGTATCTGGGTTGACTACGAGTTGATGACCACTATCCCTGGTCTCTTCGCTATTGGTGAGTGTAACTTCTCTGACCACGGTGCTAACCGTCTTGGTGCTTCTGCTTTGATGCAGGGTTTGGCTGACGGTTACTTCGTATTGCCATACACTATCCAGAACTACCTGGCTGATCAGGCATTGTGGCCAAAGCTCTCTACCGATCTCCCAGAGTTCGCAGAGGCAGAGGTAGGTGTTCAGAAGGAAATCGACCGCCTGATGGGTATTCAGGGCAAGCGCTCTGTAGATTCTATCCACAAGGAGTTGGGTCACATCCTTTGGGAGCACGTAGGTATGGGTCGTACCAAGGAAGGTCTTGAGGAAGGCTTGAAGAAGATGAAGGCTCTCCGCGAGGAATTCAACAAGAACCTCTTCATCCCTGGCAAGAAGGAAGGCTTGAACGTAGAGTTGGATAAGGCTATCCACTTGCGTGACTTCATCTTGATGGGCGAGTTGATCGCTTACGATGCATTGCACCGCAACGAGAGCTGTGGTGGTCACTTCCGTGAGGAGTACCAGACAGAGGAAGGCGAGGCTAAGCGTGATGATGAGAACTTCTTCTACGTAGGTTGCTGGGAGTATCAGGGCAATGATACAACTGCTCCAGTGCTCAACAAGGAACCTCTCGAGTATGAGGCAATTAAGGTACAGACAAGAAATTACAAGAATTAAAAAGCGAACAAGACAATGGCAAGAAATATAAGTTTCACAGTTAAGTATTGGAAGCAGGACGGTCCTACAGCACAGGGTCACTTCGATACACATGAGATGAAGAACATCCCAGATGATACTTCATTCCTCGAGATGCTCGACATCTTGAACGAGGAGCTCATCGAGTCAGGTCAGGAGCCTTTCGTCTTCGACCACGACTGCCGCGAGGGTATCTGCGGTATGTGCTCTCTCTATATTAATGGTACACCTCACGGTAAGACTGAGCGTGGTGCTACAACATGTCAGCTCTACATGCGTCGTTTCAACGATGGCGATGTTATCACCGTTGAGCCTTGGCGTTCTGCTGGTTTCCCTATCATCAAGGACTGTATGGTAGACCGTTCAGCATTCGACAAGATCATCCAGGCAGGTGGTTACACCAGCATTCGTACAGGTCAGGCTCAGGATGCTAACGCTATCCTGATTCCTAAGGAGAATGCAGACGAGGCAATGGATTGCGCTACATGTATCGGTTGCGGTGCTTGTGTTGCTGCATGTAAGAATGGTTCTGCTATGCTCTTCGTCAGCTCAAAGGTTAGCCAGCTGGCACTTCTCCCACAGGGTCGTGTAGAGGCTGCTGCCCGTGCTAAGAAGATGATTGCACGCATGGATGAGCTCGGATTCGGTAACTGTACAAACACTCGTGCTTGCGAGGCTGTTTGTCCTAAGAACGAGTCTATCGCTAACATCGCCCGCTTGAACCGTGAGTTCTTGAAGGCTAAGTTGGCTGACTAATCCATCGTTTCTTTTGAGACACAGGAATTTTCTCTCTGCATCTTTACGGATGCGAGAGAATTTTCCCAACAACTCTTCACTCTTCACCTTTTGGGTGTAAGTAGCTGAAGGATAGGAAGTTGGGCGGGTGAAGAGTGTTTTTTTACTCTTCACCCGCCCTTCACCTTTTTAGGCTGTTGACAGCTAAGCGGCTCTGCGTTTATACCTTTCCCAAAATCGTAAAAGGTGAAGAGTGGTGAAGAGTGGGTGAAGAGTGCCGAATATCTCTTCACCTATGTAATACGTTGTGCTTCAGTTGTTTATATAGGAAAGGTGAAGAGTGAAGAGCTGATTGCGATATTCCTGCCAACCGTGCTTCTCTTGAAATAAGAGAAAGGATGTTTGGCAAACTGTTATACAGGAACAGCCGACTAGCCTCTGTTGCGCTAGTCGGCTGTTTGCCTTTTGCCAGTATGCTGTTTTTCTTCTGCCTGCCTTCTGTTTTTCCTAGGCAGTTGTTCTATCTCCGATAGTTATGTATTTATTTATGCCTGCTTTGGTCATCATATTGCCTTGTAAAGGGCAGATTATAGCCGAGAGCATCCTGTTTTCGGTGCATCCCGACATAAATTATCAGATATTCTGAGAAATATTTTGTAATCTCATCAGAATATCGTAAATTTGCGGTTATTAAGAATAAGTAATGTAATGACGAATCACTCAACAGAAATAATGAACCAAGCAACGCTCGATTTTATCCGCCAGCATCAGGACGATGATGTTCGCCAGTTGGCTTTCCTCGGCAGCAAGTATCCCGAGGTAGATATGCCTTTCGCTCTCGACCAGATTCGTGGGCGAAAGATGGCTCGTGTGAAACTGCCCCGTTGGGCAAGCATCGATGGCATCATCTATCCCCCTCATATTTCGATGGAGCAATGTTCGTCAGAGCAAACGGCACTTTATAAGGCTGAACTCGCTGCCCGGCTGCTCGGTTTGTCTCCTTCATCATCCGAAAACGGAGAAGAAAAGGAGAAGGAGAGCGAAAACGCCTCAAATCTTCATCTTTCTGAAATTTGCGAATTTGCGGGCAAAGGGGCTGTTGATTCAGAATTCGCCAAAAATGAAGCCACTTGCAAAAAGCAACAGATATTAACAGAATCAAAAGAGAATGTTAATGAAATAAAAGAAGAACCTCATGAAGGAGATTTTTCTGAAGAAACCGGGTTTGTTGACCTGACCGGCGGCTTCGGAGTAGACTTCTCTTACATCGCTTCCCGATTGGGCATGAAGTCGATGTATGTGGAGCGTCAGGCTCATCTCTGTGAAGCAGCGAAGGAAAACTTCGGGCGGTTGGGCTTGAAGAACGCCATCGTGAAGAATGGAGACGGAATAGAGGTGCTGCATTCTTTTGCTTCAAAGAAAGAGGCTGCTGCATCAGAATCTTTAGGCATAACTGAAGACCAGTCTCAGTCATTACTTAAGACCAACCTTGGTCTTAAGCTGATCTTCATCGATCCTGCCCGTAGAGACGATGCGGGCAACAAGGTAGTATCCTTGAAAGATTGTACGCCCGATGTAACCCTTTTGCAGGAAGAAATGCTTTCGAAGGCAGATTACGTCATCATCAAACTCTCTCCGATGCTCGACTGGCACCGTGCGGTAAGCGAATTAAACTGCGTAAAAGAGGTTCATATTATCTCCGTGAATAATGAGTGCAAGGAACTCCTTTTAGTGCTCTCAGCGCGAAATAAGGGCAAAATGGAGGCTTCATCGGCAGATGGAGCAGCTGGAGAAGTAAAACATGCCGGGAATCTCCGTATTTATTGTGACAATGATGCCCAGTCCTTCGTCTGCGAAGAGTCGGATATGGAGACTTCTTCCGTCAAGATTGCCCCATCCACCCTTGAAGAAATGCAGTATCTTTACGAGCCGAATGCCTCATTGATGAAAGCCGGCTGTTTCGGAGTTCTTTCTGGGCGCTATGATGCAAGAATGCTTTCCAAGAACAGCCATCTTTTCGTGAGCCAGGCGCCTATCGAAGCCTTCCCCGGCAGAAGCTTCCGCATCATCGCCATCTCTTCTTTCAATAAGAAGGAGTTGAAGCGTCATCTCTCAGGCATCACCAAGGCAAACATTGCTACCCGCAACTTCCCCCTTTCCGTGGCAGAATTGCGCAAGCGCCTGAAACTGAAAGATGGTGGTGAAACTTATATTTTTGCCACCACACTGAGCGATGAAAGCCATGTGCTGGTAATAACGGAGAAAGCTTAGAATTAGGTATAGTATTGGGCCTTTATGATGTTTTTACTCAAGTTTCGCATGTAAACTCCACACGCCCTGAAATGGCAGAAGCTCCTAGCCCAGGGAGGGCACTGAAAAAGTTCCAAGTGGGAGAAATGCCACTTGGAACTTGACGTATTATTTTCTTTTTTCCTTGAAGAACTTCTCGAAGAAGTCCATTTGCTTTTGATTTTGAACAGGACCCAAATGCAGTCCTTCCTTCATAATCATCACCGTTGGTTTACCTTCCTGGTAGGTAGTCCAGAAAGGAAGGCTATTCCCGTTTGGATTGCCAGTCTTGGTAAAGTTGATCCAGTAGCGTGACATGATTTGTTCCATGTGCTGCTCCGTCTCGGTCATCTTTCCAGAGCCAAACTTATAGCCATAGATGAATGGCATCTCTGCCACATGGCTGGCTCCTCCCTTGCGGCTTTTCACGATGGTGTTCTCTGAGTCTTGGTCAAAGTAATACATATACACCTTGCCCTTGCCGGTCTTGCTCTGCAGGTTAGCCCAGGCATACGTTCCCCATGCAAAGGAGCCATCACGGAAAATGTCGGATTGGGCGAAGTAGGTTTCTTCCTCTGTCTTGGCAGGATAGAGGCTGAGAACCTGGTCTGCCCAGCTTCCATATATCTCATGGATTCTTTTCTCATAGTCACTTACACTGACAGGGCGGCTAAACATACTTCCTTCATCGCTGTTGGTTCCTATAATGACATTTACATCATTGTAGTTTCCCTTTTCATAGAGCTTATACTGGTCATCGGTGATGGAGTAGCCGTCAACGTTCGGCCAGAAGGACTCAAAGTCGGTATTCTTCACGATGTCCATAGCCGGAACTTTTCTTAGCTGCTTCAAGTTCTTAGCCTTGAGTCTCTTTTGAAGGAGAAGTCCACCTGCTTCTGCCGCTTTGTTGGTGAGCATGGCAGTGTTACCATTTCTGCTTTCACCCACAGGCCAGAAGGAGCTACCACTTTCGCTGATGGCTCCTTGGAAGAGTCCCTTGGCAAGGGGAGAGGCGCATAGTATACTTACCGAGATACCACCGGCAGATTCTCCTGCAATGGTAATCTTGTCTGGGTCTCCACCGAAGGCAGCGATATTGTCGTGAATCCATTTTAAGGCCATCACTTGATCAAGGATGCCATAGTTACCAGATATGTTCTTGCCTGATTCCTTACTCAGCTCTGGATGTGCCATGAATCCCAAGGCTCCCAAGCGGTATTCTATGCTGCAATAGATGATGCCTTCCTTGACAAAGCTTTCCTGAGTTCCACTGTAGGAGCCAGTAAGAAAGGCTCCTCCATGAATCATCACAAATACAGGGAGTTTGTCATTCTTACTCTTGGCTGGCGTTTCCACACTGAGGTATAGGCAGTCCTCGCTCATGCCCTGCGCACCACCATTTTGGTTAGGGTCGATGGGCTGTGGTGGACGGTCTCCCCATTTGTCAGCTTTGAATACTCCCTTCCAAGGCTTCTTGCTCACTGGGGCTTTCCATCTGAGGTTGCCCACTGGTGCTTCTGCGTATGGGATTCCCTTGTATAGAGCGAATCCTTCATGTTCCACACCTTCAATTTCTCCTTGCTCCACCATTGTTCTTAGCAGTTGGGCGTTAGCTGCCGATAGGCAAAAGAGTGCTAGGGCGGCTGTCAGTAGATGTCTTTTCAATCTCATATCTGGTTATTCCATTAATTCCGCAACACTATTATTAATTAAACTTTTTAAGCGCCTGAGCAACCGAAAGTTACTCCGGATTTTGCTATGTCAGAATTTTCACTTATCTTAGTGTTGCGAAAAGAAAATAAGCAAAACTCTGATATGACATGGCAAAGATACAAATTAAATCTGAGAAACTCACTCCTTTTGGAGGAATATTTTCGGGTCATGGAGCAATTTGACTCCATATTGTCTTCTCTAATCGACTCCATCCTCAGAATTTCACTACTCATTTGATGAACCATCTCTCGCTTCATCCGACACTTCGCACTTCTCGCCATTGTTGGAGAGAATAGATGATCGAGCTTTTTCTTATTGTGATTCCTTGGAGAATGTTGGTTTTCCGCCAGCGCTTAAAATATCGGGAAGGATATTCCGCCAAAACCACCAGTAAATGGGTGATATAGGCTAGTTTGGGGGCTGTAATTAAATTTTAACCCCTAAAAAACTGCAAAAAAAGTAGCAATATTTGGTAATTTGCCAAAATA
>JAJWOH010000208.1:0-3647 GCA_021635485.1 Segatella copri
AAGATCGAATGTTAAACTAACATAACCCATAAAGGGACTTTTTCAGTGCCCTCCCGGGAATCTAACCTGATCTCCGATATCCAGTTATTGCAAATGGTTTTGTGTGGACGCTTATCATCCATCAGATATTGCGTCATCTTGCCACTCTTTCTATTCCATACATAAAGTCCGTTGCCCGGGCTCGTAAAATAAATATTACCAGCAGCATCTACCTGCATACCATCTAGAGAAAGTCCATTGGCAGGCAGCAACAACCGGTAAGTCTGATGCTTCCAATCATACTCATAAATGCCATCACGGCCATATACATAAACATTCTTCCGAAAATCCGAGTACACTTTGACTAGTCCTGCAGGACTTTGTAGTAGCTTGGTATTGCCCGTCTTCTCATCCAAGAGATACAACCCATGATTTTTGACCACAAAAAGCATCAATCCGTCAGCAACTCCCACTACAGACGAAATGGTTTCCATACCAGCCCCCAATTCATCCAAAGAAACCGGATGGAACACATTCTTATCATTATTCGACAAGAAAAGTCCTTTCATATAGCATCCATACCACTGATTACCATCTCTATCTATCAGCAAATCGCTGATATGCGCATTATCAAAGATAAACGATTGATTATTCAACTCCACCCGATAAGCCTTTCTGCTTCCATGCGGTATCTTGAAAGTTCCATCACCCGAAGTACCCAACCATAAATTGCCATACTTATCCAAGGTAACAGCACTGATATATCCTGCCCCCTGATGAGCTGAAAAATCGAAATCGTAGCGTGAGAAGCTATGCGAGGCATAATCATAGCGCATAATGCCGCCCGTATGCGCCACAAAGAACCCCTTCTTGTCTGTGGCATATAATTTACGGATGCCAAACAGATCTTTAGGTTCATATACACTTACCAGTTTGATAGACTTGCCATTGTATTTATATTTTCTCAACACCTTTGTATGATTAGCCTGCCACAGATATCCCTCAGCATCGAAGAACAGCATAGCAAAGAAATTATCCACTGAATTTGCAGATTTCCTTGAAAGGCGAGTAACTTTACCTGTAGTCATATCCAACCTATAGGCACCATACCCGGATGTACCTATCAGGAGATTATGCTTTCCATCCTCAATAAGAGAACTTACTCTTATCTTCTCATCTTTCTTTTCCAATACGATATGCTGGAAACTATTGGTAAGATAGGAATATTTATAGAGTCCACGATTTGTTGCCACAAAGAGGAACTCTTTGCTGTAAGGATAGAGCTTTACGATTTCATTATCCTGGATGGTGGTGATATCAGCAGGATTGCAAAGATAGGTACTGAAATTATAGCCGTCAAAACGGTTCAATCCATAATTGGTACCCACCCAAATGAAACCATACTTATCTTGTATGATACATCGAATCAGGCTACTCGACAGGTCGTTTGATGTATAAAGTCGTCCAGAGTTGGCATAAGAAAAGGTTGCCAACATTTGCACGAGACAAAGAACTCCAAAAAGTAAAAGACGCTTCATAGGCTTATGAATGAAATATACAAAATTGTTGTTTACATGATGAATGATGCAAAATTATATAATTTTTGCTAGAAAAAAGAAAGAAAGCCCAAGAATTTGCATTCTTTACCTGTTTTTTTACTCAAAAAGTTACAAGAGATAAAGTTTATTATACGATATACTCAAAAAGAGGATGCGTCATAAGTTTATGATTCACCCTCTTCTTGTCGTTGGAAGAGACAGGATATGTCGTTGGAAGAGACAGGATAAGTTGTTGGAAGAGATAGGATATGTTGTTGAGACAATCAGTATCTCCGGTCGCACAACAGCTGTTGTGCGCTTGCATAACAGCTGATATGCGCATGCACAACAGCTGTTGTGCGTGCGGTAGTCAACTGTTATGCACCAACTATTATCCAGTTTACTATTTTTTGATAACCTTTCTGGAAACCTTCTTACCATTGGCAAACTGAATCTGCTCTATAACCAAGCCCTTAGTCTGAGCGCTGATGCGCTGACCCGACAAATTGTAGGTTATGATATTCGCCTTTCCGAAGGCATCGGTTGTACAATCAGTGATACCCGTACTGGTATCCGCCTTTCTAATCTTCACATTGCCAAGGATAACCGCAGCCCAACCAGAAGACATGGTGAAATAAAGTTCATAGTCACCTTCTTTCTCTATAGTGAAGTTCAAGAAGTGAACCAGAGAGCCTTTCACCACCTGGTTGGAATTTTCCTTCAAGTTGCCTTCCGAATCCAGGTTCTGTTCCAACAATACTGATTTATTGTCGCCAATGCCGACGATGCCTGCATCGTAAGCGACGGCACCATTCTCTGAACCATCATTCCAATAAGAAGAATTGAAAGAAAGCTGGTATTTGCCTGGGACCAAATGCAAGCGATGTCCATCATACAAGCCATAAGAGAGTTTGCACTGGTCGAAATCACGGGCACTCAGATAGAAACCTGTATTGAAATCACCTCCAGCCACGAAGTCCTTGATGCGGGCGCCACCTGTATTGGCAGCACCGTTCGCCTTCTCATCACTCCTACTACCATCATTCATACTATTCACACGCTTCCATCCCGCAGGCACACCTTCACCTACATTGATGACCTCATCCTCCCAGTTATCAGAAAATAACACATCACCCTTCGACTCGCCAGCCTCTTCACTATCAGGAAGGTCGAGCTTATATCTTTGGAAGAAGTTCCAAAGTTCGCGGGTAGAATATACAGTATTAGGATCGTCGGAGTGCCAATGTCCCTTACCATCAATGGCAATGAGCGTAACCTCCGTACCATCCACCTTATTCATATAGCGAGTACGAGTGGCTGCTGCATAACTCATGGATGCAGGATAAGGGCGAATCACCTCCGGATTATCCACATCACAACCTTCGTAAGCAGCCCACTTCTTCACATATTCGTCTATTCTGCCATAGCCACCAGCAGCATGGTTAGGATCGCCTCCCCATTTCACGACATCATCTCCCGTGCCATGGATGTGCATGATAGGCACGTGGCGTGGAGCCACAGGGGCACGATAATCCACAGGAATACCACTCACAGGACCAAAGGCAGCAACAACTGTTCCCAATTTGGTCATACAGTGATAAGTCATCATACCACCCATGGAGAAGCCAGAAATATAGATGCGATTCTTGTCTACCTTATATTTCTTCTGCATCGTCTTCATGATGGTTTCGATAAACTTGACATCGCCAGAGCCAGAGATGTCCCAGGAATTATTGTTTCCCTGAGGATAAACCACCAAGATCTTGGCAGTGTCCGCCACCTCGTTCCAATGAGTCTGCCCCATCTGATAATCAGGATTTTGGCTGAATCCATGCATGGAGATGACCATCGGAGCCTTCTCGGGTAAATCGGTTGGTACATAGACCAACATTTCTCGTGTAGCAGTACCCACTTTTACTGTCTGCTTCACTGCCTTCTGCGTATAGGTATGATCGGCAGCTACCACTTGCATGCACAAGGCAAAGAGCAAGCACATCAAGAAAGTTGTTCTTTTCATTTTCAGTTAAAATTATCAGTTATACGATTATCTGTTGTTATAATTGTCTGAAGTTTCGCAAGTTTTGCCCCACACGCCCTGAAAGGGCAGAAGCTCCTAGCCCAGGGCATCGC
>JAJWOH010000053.1:0-21496 GCA_021635485.1 Segatella copri
AAAACCCAATTGTCCACCCAAGATAATCCGGTTAATTGTACTTTTGCCACTGAAAAATGATGGTTGATGTATCGTCAAATCATTTATATGACTTAACAATACAAAGCTAATAAAGAATAAACAAATTTATATAAACCTAAAAGCATTAAGTTATGAAGATTAGAAAATCTTTACTTTCATTCGCTTGTGCTATGTTGTTGGCGTTGGGCTTTACAGCTTGTACAGATTGGGGTGAACAAGATGGTGCCGCTGGCAATCAAGTTTATCCTGAGCGTCAAGTACTCACGACCTACGACTTTGAGTATTCTGAGGATAAGCCAGAGCTCTCAGACATGCTTATTCACAACGATGTGTGCGAGGTGGTCAAGGATGACTATCTTGGTAGTAATGTGTTGCATCTCACTGGTATGGGAGGTGCTAAGATTGCCAATCCATTCAACAATGTCAAGTTGCAAAATGGAGCGGCTATTACCTTTTACGTAAAGGTAGATTGCGCTGAGGGCGAGGAGATGAATCTTACTCGTCCGTTGTTTTCGTTTGGCTCAGAAGAGAAGGATGTCGAAGGAAATGACGCCAGTGCCCGTTTCTACTTTACTTCTAATGGGCAGCTGGTTTATAGCAGACCGGGTCAGTTGGAAAGTCTGAATCTCAACGAAAATGATCCTGCGTCTTATAAAACAGGAATCCTGTCGCCAAATGAATGGCATTTTGTAGCCCTTCAGCTGGGACAGAAAGGATATCAGCTCTACGTGGATGGTAAGAAAAGCCTTTCAGGTTATCAGCCTGAGGGTGTAAGTGCTACCACATTCTCTTATCAGACCTTGCTTGATTCTATCCAGAGTTTACCTTATTTATATTTAGGTACTACGAGTGCAGAGTTTGGTGTGAAGGAACAAGGCAGTATTTCTTTAGACAATGTCACTCTTATCCGCAACCAGATGAATGAGAAAGATTGGAATAAGGTTCCAACTGGCAATGGAGGAAGTACAGAAGATGAAGCTGTTTATGTGCCTGTCGGTCCGGAAGATTGTAGTGCAGCTTTTTGGTCTGAATGGTCAGACTACTTCGTAATTCCTGCCAACCAAACCTTCCATACCAAGTTTATCAATCATACTAGTGGCGCGGATAACTGGCATAACTGGAATTTGGTAGTCGCTACTGATGCTGATCGTGGCGCAGCCGGCTATTCGGAGTATTTCGTTTTACGCAGTGATCTTTATGGCTGGGGAAATGCAGATTACAATGCTGATAATATAACCAACGAGGGATATGGTGACTGGGAGCAATTCAAGAAGAACATGGAAGGTGCTACTGTTGATATGACAGTGGAGCGCAGAGGTGCAGAAGTGTATGTAACTGCCGTGGCTACTTGTAAAGATGGTACCGTATACAAGGAAATGTATCATCAGCCTTGTGCCGCAGATGGTAATATTCGTGCATTCCTGGCTTGCGATCATTCTTACTTCCAGTTGAATGCTGCAGAGACATTTGTTGGTGAAGAATATGCTTCTGGTTCTGCTTTGGTGGGTCCTGCAGATTGCAGTGCTGCTTGGTGGACTGCGTTCTCTAAGTACTATCCTTTGAATAGCAGTATTTCTGATGATTGCCCATTTGTCATCCAGTTTGTCAACAACAACTCTGGTTCTGGCAAAAACTGGAACAACTGGCTTGTAGTATGTTCTACTGCAGACAGAGGTGGTGACGGATATTTTGAGAATTTCGTGATACGTTCTGATGCCTTTGCATGGTTTGGTGCAGGAGGCGATTCAAATGCAAACACTGCCAACCTTGATTTCAAGATTACGCAGACATTCAATTGGGATAGCTATGTGAGCGATATGCATGGAGCCATGTGCTACTTGAAGTTTACCCGTTCTGGTAATTCTTTAACTATGGATGCCAAGCAGCGTAAGGAGAATGGTGAGTATATGCCAGATTTCCAATTCCAGTTCAATAGCATGAAAGAGGGCAATGCGGGATTCTTCCTGACAGCTGAACTTGCCAGCCTTGACGTATTGAAGGCAGGTTACTTCCCATACTATAAACTGTTGTTTGAAAATAAATAACCCAAAATTGTAGAATAATGAACAATAACATATTTCATAAGTTATTCTTAACCCTCGCACTGGTGCTCCTTACTTTAGGAGCATCAGCGCAAGACAAGATAACCATAACGGGTACTGTCACAGATGAGACTGGCGAACCTGTCATCGGTGCTACTGTTATGGAAGCATTGACAACCAATGGTGTTGTTACTGATTTTGATGGTAACTTCAAGATTCAGGTGAAGAATGATAAGGCTAGTCTGAAGATTACTTATATCGGTATGCTCGGCCAGAACATCCGTGTAGGCAACCAGCGTAATATCAAGGTGGTTCTCAAGGATGAGAACAAGAGCCTTGGTGAGGTTGTGGTAGTAGGTTACGGTCATCAGAAGAAAGAGAGTGTGGTAGGTGCTATCGGCCAGGTGAGCAACAAAGAGTTGCTCCAGTCGCCTGCAGCCAATGTGTCTCAGGCTCTTTCTGGTAAGGTGGCTGGTCTTGTTACTACCCAGACATCTGGTGCTCCTGGAGCCGATGACATGAAACTCTATATCCGTGGTCGTGCTTCTTTTGCTGGAGACAACCAGCCACTTATCATGGTAGATGGTGTAGAGCGTGAGTTCTCTCAGATTGCTCCTGATGACATCGAGTCTATCTCCGTATTGAAGGATGCTTCTGCCACAGCAGTTTATGGTGTGCGTGGTGCTAATGGAGTTGTCTTGATTACAACAAAGCGTGGTTCTGATGCTAAGCCTGTGGTTAGCTTGACTGCTAACTGGCAGTGGTCTTCAGCTACTCGAGAAGATACTTATCTCAACTCATACGATAGTGTGCGCCTCTTGGAAGAAGCACTTGCCAATGATGGTCTGCCTTCTCAGTATAATGCTCATGATATCGAGATGTTCCGCAAGAGTTGTGCTGGCGAACTCTCTGGCTCTGATGCTTTACTCTATCCTAATGTAGACTGGTACGACATAGTGCTTCGCAAGTCAGCTCCTGCACAGCGTTACAATATCAATATTCAGGGTGGTACCAAGCGTATGCGCTACTTTGTTTCTGCTGAATATTATGATCAGCAGGGCTTGTTTAAGAACTTTAGCGAGGATCAGTATGGCAATAAGTCTAACCAAAGTTATAATCGTATTGGTTTCCGTGCAAACCTTGACTTCCTGATGACCAAGGATTTGACAGTTTCTGTCAACTTCGGTACTCGTTTCGAGGAGCGTAAAGGTCCTAACAGTGATGAGCGTTTTGATGGTTCATATTCACAGGTGTTCTATAATTTGAACCACACACCAGGTTGGTTGTTCCCTGTTTCTTATCAGTTGAAAAATGATGATGGTAGTGTGCGTACTCTTTATGCAGGTTCTTCACAGTATCAGGACAACCCAGTGGCTCGTTTGGCGAAGGCTGGTTTCTATCGTGCAACCAACACCATCAATGAGACCAACTTCATTGCCAACTACAAGATGGACTGGCTGACTCCAGGACTTTCTGCCCGTGCGATGGTAAGTTTCGACTATAATGCTTACTATGACCGTAAGTTTACGGCAAGTTTTGCTACCTATGAGTTGAACAGAAACGCTAGTGATTTTAACGTAGTTGATTCTTATTATAAGTATAATTCTGATACCCAGCTTGCTTACGCAGGTGATGATCAAACCACGACCTACAAACTCTATATGGAAGGTCAGTTGAATTATGCCCGCAAATTTGGCAAGCACGATATTACAGGAATGTTGCTCTACAACCAGAACGACTATCGGTATCAGGCAGAGTTGGCCCGCCGTTACCAAGGTTTGGTAGGTCGTGCAACTTATGGTTACGATGACCGTTACTTGGCAGAGGTTAACTTCGGTTACAATGGTTCTGAGAACTTCCGCAAGGGCAAGCGTTTCGGTTTCTTCCCTGCTTTCTCATTGGGTTGGAGACTCTCTAACGAGAAATTTATGAAATCAACCGAAAAGTGGCTTGACAATCTGAAGATTCGTGCCAGCTATGGTGAAGTAGGTAACGATCAGTATCTGGTAAATGGTGTTCGCCAGCGTTTCCTCTATGAGGAGAAATGGGTACAGTATGCCAATGCCTATCGTTTTGGTACCACGGGCGTTACAACCATTTATGAAAGTCAGTATCCTAACTATGACGTAACTTGGGAGAAAGCTCATAAATATAATGCAGGTGTAGACTTCAGTTTCCTGAACGGTCTGCTCTATGGTAGCTTCGATTACTTCTATGAGAAGCGTAATAATATTCTGACTTCTTACCAGAGCCGTCCTGAGTGGGTAGGTACTACAATGGCAGCAGGTAACCTGGGTGAAACCCAGAACCAGGGTTTCGAGTTGGAACTTCATCATTCCAATACCATCGGAAAGGACTTCCGTTACAATGTAGGTCTCAGCTTCAGCCATGCCAAGAATAAAATCAAGAATATGGATGAGCCAGCTGGTAAGACAGATTACCGTAAACGTGAAGGACATGCCATCAACCAATACTTCGGATTGGTATGCGATGGATTCGTGACTGCTGCAGATCTGGCTGACCCTAATTTCCCTAAGTCATCCTATGGTGATGTAAAGGTGGGCGATTTGAAGTATCGCGACATGAATGGTGATGGCTTCATCGATGGTAGAGACGAGACCTTTATCGGTCTGAGTGATATTCCTGAGAATACTTATTCTCTGACCTTGGGTGCAACTTACAAGGGATGGGGATTCAATGTGATGTTCCAGGGCGTAGATCATGTATCTCGCTATTATGATGCAGAGTCGATGTATGAGTTTGTAAATGGTGGTAAGGTAAAGAGTCACCATGAGGGTCGTTGGAATCCTACTATGAGTGAGGAATGGAACTTAGCAAATGCTACCTATCCATTGCTTCACTATGATTCAAATGGCAATCACAACCATCAGCAGAACTCCTTCTTCCTGAAAAATGGTGCATTCCTTCGTCTGAAGAACATAGAGTTGAGTTATTCGCTGCCAATGCAGTGGATTAAGCATCTTGCTATGAGCGAATGCCGCCTGTTTGTGAATGCGAACAATCTCATCACTTGGGATCACCTGGATGACTTGGTTGACCCAGAAAGTTCAGGCTCCAACAGGTATCCTATCATGAAGACAGTGAACTTTGGTGTAAACGTCAAATTCTAAAAGACTACGACAATGAAAAAATATATATTATCAGCTGCTTTGGTCTTAGGCTCGGGAATGGCTCTCACCTCTTGCGAAGATGCCTTTGGTAGTTTTCTCGATAAGGAACCAAGTAATGAGTTGACTGGTGACCAGACCTTCAGCAGTTGGACTACAATGGAGCAGTTCCATTTTGATACATACAACTTTTTGCTCAATGGCGCCAACCGCATCAATAACAGCTGGTTGGATGCTGCCACTGACTTGGCAGAGTCTAGTGTTTCATCCAGTGGTACACGTGTGGGCTTCAATATCGGAAATTATTATGCATCTGCAGCGTCTGCAGAGTTGACAGCACCTTGGGAATCCCGTTATCGTGGTATCCGTAAGTGCAACATGACTCTGGCTCGCATTGATAACGTGCCTAAAAGTACAGATGATACTCAAGAGCAGTATGAGGAGCATAAAAACTGGATAAAGGGTGAAGCTCGTTTCTTCCGTGCCTATTTCCTTTGGGAGTTGTTCCTGAGGTACGGACCAGTGCCGGTGGTTACTGATGTGCTCGACCCTAATGGCGACTTGCTCACAGGTTATACTACTCGCCCTACGCTGAAAGAAATGGTAGTCGATTTCATCATCCCAGAGTTAAAAGCATGCGAGAATCAGGTGATGGACAAGGCAACCAGCGACGAGGATGGTAAGCAGGGACGCATCAACAAGCCTATCGTTAGAGCATTGCTTACACGCATCTATCTTTATATGGCAAGCCCTCGCTGGGCTGCCGAGAGCGGTATTACTTGGAATGATGCGGCAGACATGGCAAAAAGTTTCATCAATGACTTTGGTGATAGCTACGGCTTGTACCAGGGTACAAATCTGACTCCTGAACAGCGCTACACCAATGCCATCTTGCTCAATGCCTACTCAGAGAAGAACAACGAGGTGATATTCTATCGCAATGATGGAACCTTTAATTGGGGAGCTATCAGCAACGATACACCTGTTGGTGAGGGTGGTAATGGTGGTCTTTGTCCTAGTCAGAATCTCATCGATATGTATGATATGGCAGATGGTTCTGCACCTTTTACGGGCTATGATGCAACTGGTGCACCTCTCTATAATAATAAGGTGAACGGTGTGGCTGCACCTATGGTAAATACTGCTAGTGGTTATGATGATACCAATCCGGTAGCTAACCGTGACCCACGATTGGCAGCTTCCGTTTTATATAATGGTGTAACCTGGGGACAAGCGACGACAACCAAAACCAATGTTATTGATGTGACGGCTGGAGGTCGCGATAACCCTTCTGGTAATGCTAATGCTACTCCTACTGGATATTACGTGAGAAAATATATTCCAGAGGTGATACTCAACAATAACCATGCTGGTAGCAGTTATCGCAACTGGATTATCTCTCGTTATGCTGAGATTCTTCTCGACTATGTCGAGGCACTCAATGAGGTAGATTTTGCAGCTAATAAAAATGAGGTTTGCAACTTACTCGACCAGATTCGTCATCGTGCAGGTATCATGGGTAATGTTGGAGACCGTACCGACCTGAACTCTCAGGAAGCTATGCGCAACTTCATCCATAAGGAGCGCACCATAGAATTGGCTTTTGAAGAGCATCGCTGCTGGGATGTGCGCCGCTGGAATGTGGCTAAGGAAGCCCTGGGGCGTGACATCTATGGTGTCAATGTAACCAAGAAGGATGGTAGGGATGTGTATACTCGTAAAGTTGCCCAGAACCGAGTGTTCCAGGACAAGATGTATCTCTATCCTATACCTGAGACCGAGATGTGGAAACTTCCATCCACCTTCCTTAATAACGAGGGTTGGAAGTAAGAGCGACTTCCTGCTTGAAAATATCATCAAAAGTTGAGTAGATTGATAAAAAGAAGATTAGACAATGAAAAATATTATAGTTAAACATATCAAGCCAAGTGCAGCGCGAGTTTTGATGGCTGCAGCGCTCACCATGTCGGCTTCGGCAGCACTCGCTGCCAACGACGGCAGAACCATACATGGCAAGATCGTTGATACGAAAGGCAATCCTGTAACAGGTGCTATCGTTAATATCAATGAGGCACTTCGCAAGACCATCACCAATGCGGATGGCTGCTTTACCATCAAGGTAAAGCCGGGTGATGATCTCTACATCTCCAATCTGGGCTACAAAGACGAGCATGTCAAGGTGGCATTAAATCAGGACGAGGTGAGTGTAACTATGCAGGAGGACAACGAGTATGACCATTTGGCTCCTGTTGCTTTTACGGCAAAGCCTAAGAAGTTTGTCACAGAGTCAACCTCTACGGTAACCGGTTCGGAACTGGAAAAGCATCCTGTTACAGTACTGCAGAATGCCTTTACCTCCACCCTGACAGGTGTGGAGACTTATGAGGCGCAGTCAGAGCCAGGATGGAGTGAGACTAACATGTATATCCGCGGTATCCGTACCATGAACGGCAATGCCCGTTCTCCATTAGTGATTGTAGACAATGTGGAGCGCGACCTCTCCTTCCTCGATGCATATCCTATAGAAAACATCACGGTACTCAAGGATGCGGCAGCCACAGCCATCTATGGCATGCGTGGTGCCAATGGCGTTATCCTCGTTACTACCAAGCGTGGTGAGGCTGGCAGAATGAAAGTGAATTTCACTCAGGAAGTAGGATTCCAGACTATTGCTGGCATACCTGAGAGTCAGAACTCTTACAATTATGCTCTTACCCGTAACCAGGCTCGCTATCTGGATGGTTTGAGCCCAGAGTTCTCTGATTATGATATCGAGCAGTATCGCAAGGTTTGCAATGGTGAGGAACTCACTGGTATGGACAAGTACAAGTACTTCAATACCAACTGGCACGATACAATGCTTCGCGATGCCGCTCCTATGTACCGCACCAACCTGCAGTTGAGCGGTGGTAACGACCGCGCCCGCTATTATGTCAGTTTCTCTTATCTCCGACAGGAGGGTTTGTTTGATACCAAATGGACCAAGTATAGTGGCAGCTACAACAGTCAGGAGACTTTGAACCGTTATAACCTGCGTGTAAATGTAGACTTGAATGTCAACAAATTCCTTACTGTAGGTCTTGATTTGGGCGGTCGTATTGATAACATCGTGCAGCCAGGTATCGACGTATGGAATCTGTTTACTTGGGGTGCAGGCGAGAACCTTCCTATCTATCCGGTATATTGTCCTAACGGAGAGTTCTTCTTCCCAACCACTTCAGACAGTAAGAATGGTGCAGCACAGATTGCTGGTCGAGGCATCGAACAGAACCGTCGCCGTAATCTCTATACTACGGTTACCGCTACAGGTCATCTCGATTCCCTGCTCCCAGGTTTGAAAGCACAGGCTGTGGTGAGTTTCGACTCTTACGAGACTTTCCAAAAGGTACAACAGGCAGATATCGATGGCTATTATTATAATTTCCAGGATAATGTGGAAAGCGTAGATGCTTACAAGTATCAGCGTGTGCGTACCTTCAAGGCTCTGCCAGACCCTACAACCACTCCACGCGACTATTATTATAATATCAATAGCCGTTTCGGCTTGGCGTATAACCAGAAGTTTGGCAAGCACCTCGTGGATGCACAGGCTTTTATGCGTACCTATAAAAATGTGGTGAGAGGTATGAACTCTTCTAACCGCTATCTCTCTTGGAATGCGCAGGGAATGTATGTATACAACGACCGCTATATAGCTAGCGCCAGTGTATCTCGCATGGGTTGTGATAACTACGCACCAAGCAACCGATGGGCTACCTTCTATGGAGTGTCTGCTGGTTGGTTGGCATCAGAAGAAAGTTTCATCAAGAATCTCAAGGTTTTCGATCTTCTGAAGTTACGTGCAAGTTATGGTACGGCAGGACAGGCAGCTACAGGTGTGTCTCGCTATCCATACCAAAGTATTTATGCACAGGGCAGTGGCTATAATTTTGGTACATCTCAGAACTATATCGAAGGTTCCTATGAATCTACTGCAGGTAACCTGAATAATATTTGGGAAAAGTCGGCGATGACTAACTTTGGTCTTGACTTCGACATCTTCCACAAGAAACTCTATGGTAGTGTGGATTATTTCAAGGAGTGGCGTTCACAGATTCTGGTAGACCGTGCTACAGTTCCGACCATTTTCGGATTGACTGCTCCACAGGATTCCTATGGTAAAGCAGAGACTTGGGGATGGGAGGCTTCTCTCGGACACCGCAATAATATCGGTAAGAACTTCAAGTACTATGTAGAGGGCAAGCTGACTTGGAACCGCAATAAGATTACCGAGATGGATGAGTTGACTCCTGATTATGCTTACCAGGCAAAGACCGGAAAGCGCATCGGCCAGCAGTTTATGTTCATTCTCGACCAGTGGGCTAGTGATCCTAACCTGATTCCTACCAGCTGGGAGGATGCACAGGCTCATCCTGAGAAATATCCTTATAGTGCGGCAGGTATCTACAAGTTGGGTAATGCTGTGTTCAAGGATGTTAATGGTGACCGCAAGATTGATACCTACGACCAGATCGCAAATGGTTATTCTAACTCTAAGATACCAGAGTTGATACCAACAGTAAACATTGGTTTCGAGACTTATGGCTTCGATGCCCGTGTGGTATTGACAGCATATCTCAACAGAACTATTGAGTGTCGTGAGAATATGGACTACGGATTTGGATGGGGCGGAACTTCCACTCATGAGGTTACCAAGACTTGGGGTTACTATACCGATGATCCTACAGACCCACGTAACATCAATGCGAAGTATCCACGTCTCTCTACATCGTTCAGTAATGTAGACCGTAACTATCCATACAACACCAGCAATATCTGGTTGCAGAATGGTGATTTCCTCGCCCTTCGTAACGTAGAGGTAGGTTACTCTCTGCCAAAGGCATTGATATCCAAACTGTATATGACCAAGTGCCGCATCTACTTTAGTGGCTATAATCTGTGCAACTGGAGTCACATGGGCAAGGGATTCGACCCAGAGAACCCAACCAACTACATCTGGGCATATCCTAAGACACGCTCATTCTCTTTTGGTGTAAACGTAGAGTTCTAATGGTTTCTTAATTTAGACGAATATGAAAAAAAGAAATATCATTCTTTCAGCAGTTATGCTGATGTTGACAGGAACAGTCGCTACTTCATGTAGCGACTTTCTGGACAAGGAATACGATGCCTCACTCTCTGGAGATAAAATCTTCAGCGATGAGACTCAGACACGTGGTTTCCTTGCCAATATATATACCAACTTGCCTGATGGATTCGCTCCGCTGAACGATGACCAGTTTACTGGAGCTTCACGCGACTGTATGACCGATAATGCCACCACCTCCTGGGGGTTGCATTATTATCCTAAGGTGTCTACAGATACTTATACAGCTGCCGATCATCCATTGCTCGGCTTTTGGAATACAGACCTTTATGGTATCCGCAAGTGTAACCAGTTTATGAAGCAGGCACGCAAAGATGTTATTGGCAACAATGCCAAGGACGGTGATGACAACTGCCTCTACGACCGCAATATGGCAGAGGCACGTCTGCTGCGTGCCATCTTCCACTTCGATCTTATCTGCTGGTTTGGTGACTGCCCTATCATCGCAGAGGATGCCGATGGTAATCCAATCATCTTCGATATGGGCGAAGCTGGTTCTATGAATATGAAACGCACCCCAGCTGCTGAGGCACTGGAGTGGGTAGCAGCTGAATGCGACAAGGTGAAAGACGTACTCCCATTCCGTTATGCTGATGAGGGTAGTAACTGGGGACGTGTGAACGGAGCCGCTGCCTACGCTCTGAAGAGCCGAGCTTTGCTCTACCGTGCTTCTTCTCTCTACAATGAGAGTGGTGACAAAGCACTGTGGCAGAAGGCTGCCGATGCAGCTACCGACTTCATAGCCAAGAACAACCAGCTCAGCAATAAGTACCATCTTTTGGAAACAGGCGATGCCAACCATGACTATTACAATATCTTCTCTAATGCCACCAACCCTACTCAGAATCCAGAGTTCATTCTGGCTCGTTCTATTTGGGGAGGTCTGGCTGGATCCAGAAAGGTTGAACAGGTATTCTTGCCTGTGGGCTTCACCGGTAATTTCAGTGGCGCAGGACGTACCAATCCTACCCAGAACTTCGTAGACTGCTTCGAGATGAAGAATGGTAAGCATATTGACGAGGAAGGTAGCGGATACGATGAGCAAAATCCTTACAAAGATCGTGACCCTCGACTTGATCAGATTGTCTTCCACCAGAATTCAGTTTGGGGCGTAGCTTCGGATGGTGAGCAGCGTAATATTGATATCTCTTCCAATACAGGAGAAGCAGGTATCGACTACAGCTCAGCCATGGGCGGAACTTATACTGGTTATTATCTCAAGAAGTTTGTCAACAACATTTCTTGCAAGAATCCTACTAATTTCCTCCACGCTTGGCCTATCTTCCGTTATACGGAGATACTTCTCAATGCCGCAGAGGCTCTCAATGAGGCACAGGGACCAAATGCTGCCTATACTTATATCAATCAGATACGTAAACGTGCCGGCATGCCTGATTACAGCGGCATGAACCAGGCTCAGCTGCGTGAGCGTATCCGCAATGAACGCCGTATTGAACTGTCTTTCGAGGATCATCGCTTCTTTGATGTGCGTCGTTGGCAACTCTATAAGAATGTCACTCGTACAGGTGAGGTATCTAAACCACGTTACGAGCAGGTGCTCAACCTCTATGGTGTAAAGGTTACAGGAGCTGATGTCGTAAATGCTCCAGTTTTCACCTATGGTAAGGC
Organism: Segatella copri; assembly: GCA_021635485.1. Lineage (GTDB taxonomy): Bacteria > Bacteroidota > Bacteroidia > Bacteroidales > Bacteroidaceae > Prevotella > Prevotella copri_P. Next base: position 11,967 of record JAJWOH010000053.1, read on the forward strand.
AGAAACCAATGATCACATTGTTTTCAACTATCCAAAGAACAACTACTTCCCGATTCCAGCCAACGAGGTGAAACGTGCGCCTAACCTCGGTCAAAACCCAGGATGGGAGATAAATGGCGACTCTAAGAAGGACGACACCACTGAGGGTGGAGATAACACCGAAGGTGGCGAGACTACCGGCAAGTAATCTTTGTCAATATACATTATTATATTTTAGGTGAGGTCTATGGCGAAAACACCATAGACCTTCCTTGGTTTTAAAAAATCATATCTTAAACTTGAAATCGTATGAAGAAGTTATTACTTTCTGTCATGAGTCTGATGGCGATGAACGGAGCTATGGCTCAGACGCCTGTCGGCGATAATGATCTGGCTAATGCATACGCTACCCAAACGATAGGGCGCATCGCTGTGCACGACCCTTCTATCGTGATGGATGTTACGGGCTCTAATGCCAACAACCCTCTATATTATATCTACGGTTCGCATCTGGGCAGAGCCAAGACTTATGCTACGGGCAACTATCAGATATGGAACACCTTTAAAACGGGTGAGGAGAATGCCGGAACCAGCAACAGTCTTTTTGCTGACGTGAATGGTAAACTGATTAATTTTAAAGATGCTTACACCACTCACGTCATCAAAAAGGTGAAGAACTATAAGGGCGAGGAAGTGGCTTTCGGCAACTTTGATGCCCATGGATGGCAGTATAAGGGACCTATCAACGTGAATGGCGCCTGGACTAACACAGCCAATAACGTAGCCGGTATGCAGTGGGCTCCTGATGTCATCTACAACAAAACTATGAAGAAATGGTGTATGTACATGAGTCTGAATGGTGATTATTGGTGCTCTACAATCGTCTGTTTCACTTCCGAAGACTTGGAAGGTCCTTGGGTATATCAGGGACCGGTTATCTGTGGCGGTTTCTCTGGTAAATTCGGTCATAATGGCTATGCTACAGCTGATGATTGGAAGAATACCGATTTGGCGATTGCTACAGGATGCACTTCGCTTCCTGCCCGCTATGCTACTCCAGGCGATGCTTATGGTGCTCACTGGGGAGAATACTGGCCAAACTGTATCGATCCATGCGTATTCTATGATGATGATGATAATCTCTGGATGAGTTACGGTTCATGGTCGGGTGGTATCTTCATGATCAGACTCGATAAGACCAACGGTCTTCGCGATTACACTTATACCTTCCCTTATCAGATTAATGGTGTTGATGCGATTCCTGGTTCCTACAATCAGGCTTGTACTTCTGATCCTTATTTCGGCAAGAAGATTGCCGGTGGATATTATGTTTCCGGCGAGGCAAGCTATATCCAGAAGGTGGGCAAGTTCTACTATCTCTTTATGAGTTATGGTGGTTTGACGGCTGCTGGTGGCTATCAGATTCGTGTTTTCCGTTCGGAGAAACCTGACGGACCTTATAAGGACTGTCTTACTTCAACGGGCATTGATGCCATGTATGGCAAGTATATCCTCAACTTCGGTGGCGATGCCAAGCGCGACGAGGGTGTGAAACTCTTCGGCAACTACCAGTGGGAAACCATGCCTAATGCTGAACTGGCTCAGGGACATAACTCAGCCATTGTAGACCATAAGGGAAGAGCACTCATCGTTTACCATACCCGCTTCATGAACAGAGATGAGGAGCATGAGGTTCGTGTACATCAGCTCTTCGTTAACCAGGACGGTTGGCTGGTTGCTGCTCCTTACGAGTTTAGCGGCGAAACTTATACTGATAATGATATTGCTACCCAGCAGCTCTATGATGCAACAGAGGTAGAGGGAGATTATCAGATCATAGCTCATCCTTACCGTCAGAATACAGCGGCAATGGCTTATGAGAAACCTGTTACCATACATCTCAATGCAGATGGTTCTATCTCGGGTGAGTATACCGGAAAATGGGAACTGGTGAGCGGTACAAGCTACATCAATCTTACCTTGAAGGGTGTTGCTACAGCCAATGCTGAGGTGAAGTTCAAGGGTGTGCTTACCGAGCAGACCATTGATTATACCAATATCAAGGCGCTCTGCTTTACAGCCCTCAGTTCTTCTGATGGTTTGGCTACATCGGGTGGTGCCAGTTTGCAGACTCGCGGTTTGAGTATCTGGGGAAGCAAGGCTGATGCCAAGGCGGCTATCAAATATACATTGGATAAGACCAGTGTTCCTTTCGCAGATGGTGCAACTTTGAATTCTATGTCAAAGCTCCCTACAGAGGGGCATCTCGGTGCTACCATTTCATGGAAGTCAAGCAATCCTTCTATTCTGACCGATGAGGGCGTTGTGAAGGGCAAGGGTAAGGTAACCATGACTATGACTATCAGCAAGGACGATTATGAGTATGTAAAGGATTATACACTGAATATCGATGCTGAGGCTGAGGAAACGACTCCGGTTTACTATCCGGAATCTTCTGTAAAGAATACTACTTCAGGATGGTGGACCAATTTCTCTCCTTACTACGAGTTGCAGGCTGGCAAGAAGATGCAGTTTAAGTTCTATAACTATAGTGATATGTCTGCGGTATGGAACAACTGGTGCTTGGTTGCTGCTCAGATAAAGCGTGAGGATGCTGGCTATGGAGCAGATAAAGAGTACTTCGTAATCCGTAACGATAAATTCGGTTGGGGAGCTAACCACAATGCAGAAGGATTTACCGATGATTTTGATTGGAGCGGCGGTGATGACCGTCCAATTCTTAAGAAAGATTTGAATGGCTCTTTGGTTGATATGACTGTTAGCTTGACTGCTGCAGGCGTATTCAAGATGGAATCTACCATCACGACTACAACCAACAAGGTATATCATTATACCTATACCACCACATTGACAGCTAAGCCTTCTAAGATTATTCTCTTCTTCGTAAACGAGAAGTCTTACATTGACGGCTCAAGCCTTTCTACAGGCATCTCGAACCCTATCATCATTCAGAAGAAGAATGATGGAAAGTGGTTCAATCTCTCTGGTCAGCAGGTAGACAAGAGCTACAAGGGTGTAGTGATTGTGAACGGAAAGAAATTTGTGAACAAGTAATTCTCTTATATATATATAATAAGGTGTAATTATATGAAGATTTCTAAAATACTATTGGGAGCAGCAATGTTCATTGCTGCTCCTGTTGTAAAAGGTGGTTGCCAGATGATGGCACAGAATGCTCCGCAGGAACCGATTGTGGTAGATACTCCTTTTGTCCACGACCCCGTGATGGCGTATGAGAATGGCAAGTACTATCTCTACTGCACGGGTCATGGCATCACGCAGATGACATCCACCGACCGCAAGCATTGGACCATCGTTCCTCAGGGCGTGCTCAAGAACAGCGAGATTCCGGCATGGACGCATGATAGTGTGCCGGGGTTTACCACGCATATCTGGGCTCCGGATGTTATCCGCTTCAAGAACAAGTGGTATCTGGCTTATTCCTGTTCTACCTTTGGCAAGAATACTTCTGCCATTGGCTTGCTGAGCAATACTTCCTTATCTGATAAGGATGGATGGAAGGATGAGGGCTGCCTCGTCGCCTCTAAGGGTGATAGAGACAACTGGAATGCCATCGATCCGAATTTCATTGTTGATGAGAAGGGAAATCCTTGGCTTACCTGGGGCTCTTTCTGGGATGGTATCCAGATGATCAAGCTGGATAAGAAGACGATGCATGTCAAGAAGGGCGCCAAGCCTCAGACTATCGCCCGTCGTCATGCCGTAGGCGATGCATCAGCAGAACCGAATCCTACTTCTAAGTTTGCCGGCACCAATGCCATCGAGGCTCCTTTCATCATGAAGCATGGTGATTATTACTATCTCTTCGTGAGCTGGGATTACTGCTGCCGTGGCATCAAGAGCAACTATCGTGTTGCCGTGGGCAGAAGCAAGAAGGTTGCCGGTCCTTATTTGGATAAGACGGGTAAGGATATGCGAGAGGGTGGTGGTACCCTGCTGCTGGAAGGTGACAAGAAGGAATATGAGGCGATGGGCCATTGTTCAGCCTACTCCTTCCCTGATGGTGATTTCTTCTTCTGCCATGGTTACAGTATCGCCAAGAATGGCGCCAGCATCCTAGTTCAGAAGAAAATCAACTGGACGGAAGATGGATGGCTGACGCTGTAATAAAAAACATTTGTAAAATATCTTTTTGGTATGTTGCTTCAATCTTACGTTTGTAAGCTTTTCAAGAAGTATACTGCTGAAATGTTAAAACTGAGTTAAAATAGCGTTTATTCCGCTACGAACAGCAAAAAATTGGTTTCGTAGCGAAATAAACGCTATTTTCTTTCGCTATTTCCTATATATGCATAAGGTATTTGACAAGATTCTAAAAACAAATTGGTAGATTATTTTACTGTTAAAAAAACACGGACAAATTGAATTTGTCCGGCTCTTTTGTCCGGTTGCTTGTAAGTTATTAAAAATGAGTGATTTATAAAGATACGGACAATTTGTCCGGACAAATTCAATTTGTCCGTTTGTTTTTTTTTAGCCCTTTTTTGCTTGAAAACAATGGATTTTGATGCCGAAACCTATGAGATGCTGGGAAGAAACCTATGAGTTATGATGAAAGAAACTATGAGTTGTGGGGGAGAAAACTATGACTTAGTTTTTTTAACAACTCAAGTCGGCTCGAAGTACTCGGCTCAGCCTAACTATATAAGCATCAAAAAATCCGAAACAGATAACTTGGTAAGCTTCTGTTTCGGATTTTTTCTTTATTCTTCCTTAATCTTCCAATCGCTGATAGTGCGCTGGGTGCTGTCAAAACTGATACCGATTTTTATCAGTCGCTTGCCCTCTGCATGATATGGCAGCATATAGCCTTTTTTGTCTATCTGTGCCAAAGCCTCCTCGGCACTCTTATCTACCTTCAGTTCGAAGACGTAGATTGTATCTGGCATGTACATCACGGCATCAGCTCTGCCTATGGCGCTCTTCACCTCTGTGCGGATATAAATGTTGAGGAAGCTGAACATCAGATAGAAGATAGTCTGATAATGCTTCTCGCTGTGATTCTCCAAATCATATGGTATCGTAGCCATATAGGTGCGCATGTGCTCCAGTGCCGCCTCGATGTCATTTCTATAAACCGCCTTGCAGAATCCCAAGAGGAAGGCATTGTTGTCAGAACGGCGAGGGTTCACATAATGAGGAATCAATGAGTTGAGCAGTCCGTCGCGTACCTCCTTGTTTGGGATGCCCAGCGTGTATTCCTGAAACATCGGTTCATATTTCTTGATGGTCAGATAGCCGCTCTGGTAGAGCAATGGCAAGGCTTCTGTCATTTCCTCTGTAGATTGGTCAAAGGAACTCAATACTGTCTCCTGACTCTCTAAAGTAGAAAGATTGACATGATACTTATCCAAGAGTTTCAAGAGGAAGGATGGAGTGCCGGAACCAAACCAGTAAGGAGCAATATCCCGAGCATTCAAAGCCTTTACCAGACTGAACGGATTGAAAATATCTTCAGAATTCTTGCTGAAATGATATCCGTCGTAGAATTGTGTCAGTTCTGCCAGACACTCCTCATACGTCAATCCCATAGCCTCTCCCATAGCCTCAATATCCGGTTTCATCTGCGTGGTTAGCTCAGTCTTGCTGATACCGCAGATGGCTGAATACTGGTCGAACAGACTGATGTTGTCTAAATTATTCAGCTCGCTGAAGATGCTGAGCTGTGAGAACTTGGTGATGCCCGTGATGAAGGTGAACTCCAGGTAAGGGTCGAGCTTTTTAAGGGGACTGTAGAAGTTCTGCATAATGCGGCGGAGCGGTTGCAGGTTCTCCTTTTCATGTACCACATCCAGCAATGGGGCATCATATTCATCGATGATGACTACCGCCTTTTCGCCCGTCTGCTTGTAAGCCCGCTTCACGAGTCCATCAAGTCTTTCATTAGGACGGATTTCATCTTCTCCTTTACCATAAATCTCTTCGTAGGGCAAAAGCTGCAGATTCAGATAATTGTTCAAGGCATCTGCATCAAAATGCTTGGCACCGCTTAAATCGAAATGGAATACAGGGTGCTTCACCCATTCCTTCTCGTATTCAGCAATAGCCAATCCCTCGAAAAGTTCCTTTCTTCCCTCGAAATAGGCCTGGAGGGTAGAGGCAAAAAGCGATTTTCCGAATCGTCTTGGACGACTCAGAAAGACAAATCTCATTTTTTTCTCTCGAAAATCAACGATGTATTTGGTCTTATCTATATAGAGATAATTTCCCTCTCGGATATTCGAGAATGTCTGTATTCCTACAGGATAGAAATTTACTATTTTTGCCATAATCCTACATGCTTTACGTTTTGCGCGGCTAAGTTACAAAGAAAATTCGAATTAACCAAGCATAATGGTTAAAATTAAACCGCTTTGTAAAATAAGCTGTTCTGAATACCCCGAAACATGTAAAATAAGGTACTCTGATGAGTTAAAAACATGTAAAATAATGCATTCCTCATTATTTTTTCTTATCTTTGTTCGCCCCGAAAAAACAACGGGATTGGGTTGTGGAAAGGGGGAAGAGAAAATTGAGATAAATATAAATATAAGAAATGAACAAATTAAAAGCTTTATTGGGTTTCGACCCAAAGACTACTACGGTCAAGACGGAATTGATAGCTGGTATGACTACCTTCCTGACCATGTGTTACATCCTGGCTGTGAACCCTACCATCCTCGCCACTACGGGTATGGACAAGGGAGCTCTCTTTACTGCCACAGCCATCGCTTCAGCCATCGCCACCTTCCTGCTGGCTTTCATGGCAAAGTTGCCTTTTGCCCAGGCTCCCAGCATGGGACTGAACGCCTTCTTCGCCTTCACCCTTTGTCAGGCTATGGGCTTGACCTGGCAGCAGGCTTTGGCGGTATTGCTCGTAGAGGGTATCATCTTCCTAGCCATCACCTTCCTCAATATCCGCGATAAGATATTGGAGTGTATTCCGAAGAATCTCCGATTCGCCATTTCTGCCGGTATCGGTATGTTTATCGCCTTTATCGGTTTGAAGAATGCGGGCATCATTACTGCCAATGCGGATACTTTCGTGCAGCTCGGCAAGTTTACACCAGTCAGCATCCTGGGTCTCATCAGCATCCTGCTCTGCGGCTGTCTGATGGCGAGAAGAGTGAAGGGCTCCCTGTTTATCGCCATCATCATCTCTACATTGATTGGTATTCCGATGGGCGTAACCCAGTTCTCTGACAACTGGATGCCGGTATCTACCCCTCACAGCATCGCTCCTATCTTCTGCCAGTTCGATTTCACCGGCTTCTTTACTCCTAAGATGTTCATGGTGGTATTCTCCCTGTTGCTTGTCAACATCTTCGATACCATCGGCACGGTTCTGGGATTGGTTTCCAAACTCGGTGTCAAGGAGAATGAGAAGGGCGAGATTCCGGGTGTAAAGGAGGCAATGATGAGTGATGCCATTGGTACTACAGCCGGTGCATTGCTGGGTAGCTCTACCATTACCACTTATGTGGAGAGTGCTTCGGGCGTTGCCGAGGGTGGTAAGTCGGGCTTGACATCTTTCTTTGTGGGTTTGATGTTTATCCTGAGCATCTTCCTGGCTCCAATCTTCCTGCTGATTCCGAGTGCTGCCACCAGTGGTGCCTTGGTAATGGTGGGTGTACTGATGATTGATTCGTTCAAGAAGATTGAGTTGGAGGACATTTCAGAATCATTCCCTGCCTTTATCACGATGATTACGATGGTGCTCTGCTACAGTATTGCCGATGGTATCTGCCTCGGAATCCTGAGTTATGTATTGATCAAGATGATGGTGGGCAAGTTCAAGGACTTGAATCCTACGCTCTATATCCTGAGCATCTTCCTGCTCTTCAATTATGTTTTCGGTTAATTAAACGACATATTTTTCAAAATTATTTTGATTGGTGATATTTAGAGAAAATATTCTTGTTTAAATAGAGGAGTTTCGGAAAAAAATGGTATCTTTGCAGCGGCTAGAAGTTGGAAAAGTGGCAGAAAATACCCCAAAAAGGGTTGGAAAAGCTCCTTTTCTAGTCTAAAATAGGTTGGAAAAGTTCCGTAAAGCCTATAAATTATGGTAAGAAAAAGTAATATAGATATGCTTAACAGGAAGATATACAATTATTTACGCAATTTCTTCGAAATGGAGAAAAAAGCTCTTCTCGTTTCAGGTGCTCGCCAGGTAGGTAAAACCTTCGCTATCCGGAAGGTTGGAAAGGAATGCTTTGCGGATGTAGTGGAGTTCAATTTTCTCAATAATCCTAAGTATAGAGAGGCTTTTAAGTCTCCTTCTGATGCTAAGGAAATCCTCTTGCGCCTTTCTGCCTTGGCAGAGAAGAAACTTATTCCAGGCACAACTCTGGTATTCTTTGATGAGGTGCAGGAATGTCCAGAGATGGTTACTGCCATCAAATTCCTGGTAGAAGAGGGTAGCTATCGCTATGTAATGAGTGGCTCGTTGTTAGGGGTAGAGTTGAAGGATATCCGTAGTGTACCTGTTGGTTATATGGCAGAAAAAGAGATGTTTCCTCTCGATTTTGAGGAATTTGCTGAGGCTGTAGGGATGAGTACTGGAGTAATGGCTCATGTCAAGGAGTGCTATGAGCAATGCAAGGTGGTGGATGAGGTTGTGCATAATAAGCTGAATGATCTCATTCATCTTTATCTTATTGTAGGAGGAATGCCTGAGGCTGTCCAAAAGTATATTAATACGAATAATTTACAGATAGTGCGTGAGGCACAACGAGAAATCATGCACCTCTACGGAAAGGATATAGCCAAGTATGACCCGAAGAACAAGCTGTATATCAAAGATATATTCGACTTGATACCTTCAGAACTGAATGCCAAGAACAAGCGTTTTATTTTGAAGGCATTAAATGAGAAGGCAAAATTTGAGCGTTATAGAAATTCTTTTTTATGGCTAGCCGATGCTGGTGTGGCGCTCCCTACTTATAATGTAGAAGAACCTCGCTTGCCTTTAAAACTTGGTGAACAGCGCAATTTATTTAAGTTGTTCATGAACGATGTGGGGTTGTTGGCAAGCCAGTATGCTGTCAATATAGCAATCGATTTACTTACGGGTACAACAGAAATCAACAATGGAGCCATTTATGAGAATTTTGCAGCGCAAGAATTACGTGCTCACGGTTATAATCTTTATTATTTCAATAATAAGAAGCAGGGGGAACTGGACTTTGTTATAGAAGACAGAGGTAAGGTCTTGCCGATAGAAATCAAGTCAGGCAAGGATTATAAACGTCATAATGCACTCTCTAATGTGATGAACAATGAGGAGTACGCTATTCCTCGTGCCATAGTTTTCTCTAATGGCAATGTGCAGGTTGTAGACAAGATTCTCTATTACCCTATCTATATGTTGATGTATCTTCAACCCGAAATGATAAAGAAACCTATATTCAGATTTGAGCCAATATAGGCTTTTATTATTTTTTTGCCAATAGATAAAAAACGAGGCGGCAAACTGCATCACGCAGGTTGCCGCCTTCTCTTTTCTAACTAACTTTCTTATCAACTAT
>JAJWOH010000054.1:0-21483 GCA_021635485.1 Segatella copri
AATTAAGCAACTGAGGAAGTCTCTTAAATTGCAAGACTATTTTGCTTTCTTGAAAAGGAATGGTTTGGCGATGAAAGAACTCGGATTAGAAAAATATCAGTTGCTTTTACCTATTCCTCAAAATGAATTAATGGGGAATCCAAATTTGAATCAAAACCCAGGGTATTGATATACAAAAATAGGGAGCGTTGATATTTCATAACGTTCCCTATTTTCTTGAAATAGACTCTGGTAGTCTAGTCTGTAAAGTCTTATTTTATGATAACAATTAGCCCTAAGGCTCTGATAATTGGCTACAAAGATATTGAATACCGCAAAGGATTTTAGATAAAAATATGCTTGAACAGGGGCGGTAACTCGTTTTTTAAGGCCGTTACCGCCCCAGTTCAAGCATGTTTTGTTGAATTGCGGTTCTATTTTTGCAGTGATATATTGTTAATAATCAGAAAAATGCTTGTTTTCTGAAATATTATCTGTATCTTTGTACATTAATTATTAAGAGTAAGATTATGGCTTCAAAGAGATATCCTTTGGGAATACAAACGTTCTCCGAAATCGTGAAGGGGAATTTCTTCTATGCTGACAAGACGGCTATCGTCTATCAGTTGGCTCATTATGCCAAGTTTCATTTTCTGAGTCGCCCACGTCGATTCGGAAAATCCTTGTTTGTATCTACCCTCCAGGCTTATTTCGAGGGTAAGAAAGAACTGTTTAAGGGCCTTGCCATCGAACAGATGGAGAAGGAATGGACGGCATATCCTGTCATCCACTTGGATCTGAGCTGTGGTAAGTATTATAGTTTGGAGAATACATATTCAATTCTAAACGGAATACTAGAAGTAGAAGAGAAAAAATATGGTTTAAAAGTTAATCCAATAGATGAGAAGTCTTTTGGAGGTCGTCTTAAGAACATCTTGCTTGCAGCAGCTGCTCAAACAGGTAAACAAGCAGTCGTTCTCATCGATGAATATGATGCTCCAATGCATGATTCTATCAGTGACGAAAACTTGCAGAAGACCATCCGCAACATCATGAGAGATTTCTTCAGCCCCTTGAAGCAGCAAGAGGGAAACATCCGCTTTGTATTCATCACAGGCATTTCCAAGTTTAGTCAGCTCAGCATCTTTAGCGAGTTGAACAATCTCAAGATTCTCACGTTGAAGGATGAATACAGTAGCTGTTGTGGTATTACCAAGAGTGAATTGACTCAGTATTTCCGTGAGGGTATCGAGGAGATGGCTGAGCATAATGGACTCACTTATGAGGAGACCTTGCAGCAACTCAAGCAGCATTATGATGGCTACCACTTCAGTATCAATAGCGAGGATATCTTCAATCCTTACAGCATTATCAATGCTTTGGATGATAAGGAGTTTAATAGCTATTGGTTTACATCTGGTACGCCTACGTTTCTGGTGGAGTTGTTGCAGCAGAAGAATTTGGATATGCTCAATCTGGACGATCTGTGGGTTAATGACGATCGTTTTGATACCCCTACTGAAAAACTTACAGACCCGATTCCTGTTCTTTTCCAGAGTGGTTATCTTACCATTAAAGGATATGAGCGAAGGGGAAAATTGTATCATCTCTGTTTCCCAAATCAAGAAGTAAGACAAGGCTTCTCGAAAAGTCTCGTCAGGTATTATACTGCGCAAGACATGAACAGATATGATGCCATCGTGTATGCTTATTCCAAGAATGTACTCATCAATGATGACATGGAAGCCTTTATGCCTCATTTGAAGGCATTCTATGATAAGTTCCCATATACGATTATCAACAATAATGAGCGTCACTATCAAGCCGTGATATTCACCATCTTCACCATGCTTGGCGAAGATGTGAAGGTGGAGCATACCACTTCGGATGGAAGAATAGACCTTGTGCTCAAGACGGATAAGAGTATCTTTATCTTTGAGTTGAAATATAAGAAGTCTGCCGACATCGCCATGGCGCAAATCAGCGATAAGAACTATGCCAAGGCTTTTGCCGATGATGGGCGAAAGGTTGTGAAAGTGGGTATTAACTTCTCGGAAAACCAGCGAAGTATAGAGGATTGGGTGATAGAATAAATGAAATAGAAGAATGTTGGTGACCTTCATCAGGTGTATGTCACCACACTATATAGATAAAAATATATCTGAACAGGGGCGGTAACTCGATTTCTTAGGTAGTTACCGCCCCATTTCAAGCATATTTTGTTCTTTTGTACAGTCAACTTAGATAATCACCGCCGTTCCGCTGCATGTTACCATCAGCATGGAGCCGCTTTTTCCTACGGTTTCGTAATCCAGGTCGATGCCCACGATGGCGTTGCAGCCCAGGGATGCGGCACGGTCGGCCATCTCTCTGAGGGCTGTATCCTTAGCCTCGCGGAGTGTGCTTTCGTAAGAACCGCTTCTGCCGCCGATTACATCACGGACACTGGCAAAGAAATCCTTTACAAAGTTGGTACCGATGATGGTTTCGCCGGTTACTACGCCACGGTATTCACGGATAGGGTGGCCTTCTATGGTTGGAGTGGTACTTAAAATCATAATCTTTTCCTTTCTTTTTTATGTTATTATCAATGTTATTTATAGCTTAGACGATAAAAGTAGAGAAAAGGTTGCAGGAAATCCAAAAATAATTGCTATTTTTGCATCGGAAATATAAATATTAATAGGTTATATGAACAAGAGATTGATGTTTTCGGCAGTGCTCGTGATGGCGCTGCTTTCGGCAAACGCTCAGAAAAGGGCGTTTACCATCGAAGATTTGTACAAGGTGAAGGGCGTTTCTTCGGTGAGCCTTTCGCCTGATGGTAAGACGGTTTGTTATACCGCCAGTTCTTCTGACTTGAAAAACCAGAAGTCTAGCTCCGACATCTACATCATGAATGCGGATGGTTCTCATGTCAAGGCTCTTACTGAGAATGGAAAGAGCAGTTCTGCCGTGTGGAGCAAGGACGGAAAGAGTATCTTCTTCACTAATTATGAGAAAGGAACGGCTCAAATCTTTCGCATGGATCTGACTACCTGCGAGACGGAACAGGTAACTGATTATGAGTTGGGTATCGGTAGTCCTGTCATCTCTCCGGATGAGCGATACATCGCCTTTACTGCAGAAGTATATCCCGACCTGGGCGCTGATGCCAAGGCTAACAAGGCCCGAATGGAGAAGAAAGAGCAGGGACCTGTGCAGGCGCATATTGCCGACAAGTTGCTCTACCGTCATTGGACGAGCTATAGTGATGGCAGATGCAATCATCTTATCCTTTTCGATACACAGACGAAGACTTACAAGGATCTGACTCCGGGTAATTATTCGCTGATATTCATGGTTGGGGGTGGAATCACCTATCAATTCTCTCCTGACAGCAAGGAAATCTGTTTCGTATCCAATCATGATGAGCATCAGGAGGCTAGCACCAATGCCGACCTGTGGACGGTATCTGTGAATGGGGGAGAACCGGTCTGCATTACGAAGGAAAACAAGGCTTGGGATGGTACTCCAGCCTATTCGCCTGACGGCAAGTATATCGCTTACCGCTTGCAGCAAGTGCCTGGATACGAGTCTGATCGCTTCCGTCTTGCCATCTACGACCGGGCTGCGAAGAGATCTACCATCCTGACAGAGAAGTTTGACAACTGGGTAGATGATTACAAATGGGCTCCCGACAGCAAGAGCATCTTCTTCCTCGGTCAAGTGCAGGGCGCTCAGCCGCTCTACAAACTCGATATTGCCAGAAAGACCATTTCGCCGGTATTGACGGGCAAGGCTATCTCGGAGTTTGATTTCGACAATAAGGGAATGGTATATTATACCTATAGCACGACAGGCAAGCCTTCGGCTCTTTATCGCCAGCAGATGAAGAAGTGGAATGGAACTCCTGTAGCTAGCGGCAAGGAACAACAGATTACCTTCCTCAACCAGCAGTTGGAGGATGAGGTGGATATCCGTCCATCTGAGAGTATCTGGGTAGAGGGTGCTGGTGGCGACAAGGTACAGGTATTCATCGTGAAGCCACACAACTTTGATGCCAGCAAGAAATATCCGCTTATCATCAATGTGCATGGCGGACCACAGATGCAGTGGATGAATTCCTTCCGTGGCGACTGGCAGGTTTATCCTGCTGCCGGTTATGTGGTGGCTTATCCTAATCCTCACGGTTCTACGGGATATGGTCAGGCCTTTACCCGTGCCATCTCTGGCGACTGGGGCGGAAAGGTATTTGAGGATGTAATGAAGGTTACCGATAAGTTGGCAACTCTGGAATATGTTGACTCCACGAGGATGGGAGCGATGGGATGGTCGTATGGCGGTTACATGATGAACTGGCTGCAGGGACATACCAAGCGATTCAAGTGTCTGGCTTCCATGATGGGCGTATATGACTTGCGCTCTATGTGGGGCAGTACAGAGGAAGTGTGGTTTCCTAACTTTGAGTTAGAGGGACAGCCTTATAATTCCGATCTCTACGAGAAGTGGTCACCATCCTCATGCATCAAGAACTTCTCAACACCAACCCTCGTGATGACGGGCGAACTGGACTATCGTGTACCGTATACCCAGAGCTTGCAGTATTTCACAGCCTTGCAGACCCTGAACATTCCTTCGCGACTGATAGTCTTGAAGTATGATGGTCACTGGCCAAGCAACCTGAAGTCGATGCCGCTTTATTACAATGCGCACCTCGACTGGTTCCATCGTTATCTCGGCGGTGCTCCTGCACCTTGGGATACAGAGAAAATGGTGAATAATGAGATAGAGTACTAAAATGCCCTATATATATAATAAGGTGTAGAAAACCAAAATAAAAAAGCTCCATTCGCAATCAGATGCGAATGGAGCTTTTTTTCTGATAATTAAAAACTTACTTTGTTTCCTGTTCTTCCTGCATGTCCAGATACTGGTTGTCCTTGTCGTAGAATTCGTACTGGAGGAATGCCAGTTTCTGTGAAGGAATCACATTGAAGCCGAAACCATACTTAAACTGCCATCTGCGCTTCAGGGAAATGAAGCCCTTGTTGATGAAGGCAGCCACGTAAGGATTCACATACAAAGTGAATTTCTTGACGCCGATCTTGTTGACTAGGCGGTCGATTTTTCTTTCCAACTGGTCGGTGAAGAGGATGCTAGACTTAATCTTGCCCGTACCGAAACAGGTAGGGCAGGTTTCATCTACATTCACATCCATAGCCGGACGTACACGCTGGCGTGTAATCTGCATCAGTCCGAACTTGCTCAATGGCAGGATGTTGTGCTTGGCACGGTCCTTCTGCATGTTCTTACACATGCGCTCATAGAGCAACTGTCGGTCTTCGGCAAGATTCATGTCGATGAAGTCGACAACAATGATACCTCCCATATCTCGGAGGCGCAATTGTCTAGCCAACTCATCAGCAGCGCCGAGGTTAACGTCCAGTGCATTTGCTTCCTGACCTTTCTCACGAGTTCTGTTACCACTATTTACATCGACAACATGCAAGGCCTCGGTGTGCTCGATGATGAGATAAGCACCATGCTTGTAGTTAACAACACGACCAAAGCCAGCTTTAATCTGCTTGGTAATGCTGAAATTGTCGAAGATAGGCACCTTACCGGTGTAGAGCTTAACTATGCCCGCCTTTTCAGGGGCTATTAGAGAAACATAGTTCTTCACCTCGTTCATCACATCTTCGTTGTTCACGTAGATGTTCTCGTAAGATGGGTTAAACAAGTCACGCAAGAGAGCAACGGCTCTTCCGGTCTCCTCGAATGCAAGTTGCGGGCGCTGCTGGGTCTTCTGTACCTTGGCGATAGCATCCTCCCATCGCTTCACCAGGACTTTCAGCTCAGCATCGAGCTCAGCGACTTTCTTTCCCTCAGCCACAGTGCGGACGATAATACCGCAATTCTTTGGTTTGATGCTGTGAATGAGTTGTTTGAGTCGGGAGCGTTCTTCACCGCTTTTAATTTTCGACGAGACAGAAACTTTATCACCGAATGGCATGAGTACCAGGTATCGGCCCGCGAATGAGATTTCGCCTGTGAGTCGAGGTCCCTTGGTAGAGATTGGTTCCTTTACGATTTGTACCAGCACTTCCTGTCCTGCTTTGAGCACATTCTGTATGCTGCCGTCCTTTTCCAATTCAGGCATTTTGCTGGCTTTAGAGAATGGGAAAAGTTTCTTTCTGTCGCTCTGTACTTGTTTAAGGTACTTCTGGTAGGAATTAAAATGACTTCCTAGATCAAGATAATGAAGAAAGGCGTCGCGTTCATAACCTACATCCACGAAGCAGGCGTTAAGACCCGGCATCAGTTTTTTTACCTTTGCGATGTAGATGTTGCCCACAGAGAACGATGCCTCACGAGGTTCGTTCTGGTATTCCACCAGCTGCTTGTCCTCCATGAGTGCGATAGAGATGTCTTTCTGTTGGACATCAATTACAACTTCGCTTGTCATATCTTCAATAATCTTTTTACTTTAAGTTAATACAAAAAAAGGGTATGTCATTCCATATCTGAACTGACACACCCCCTCAGTCACGAACTGACCGAGAGCTATAGTAGACTAGCTACAATGCTAGCTTACTTGCTCTTATGTCTGTTCTTACGTAATCTCTTTTTACGCTTGTGAGTAGCCATCTTGTGGCCCTTCTTTTTCTTTCCGTTTGGCATGATTTTAAAATTTTAAAATATTGTTATTATAAAAAATGATATTTCTCTCTTCCTGTCCAGCAGTATTACTGAGCGTTCTGCATCTCCTCGATGAAGCTCTTTGATGGCTTGAAGCTTGGCAAGTCGTGAGCTGGGATGGTGATGGTTGTATTCTTTGAGATGTTACGGGCAGTCTTAGCAGCACGATGCTTGATGTTGAAGCTGCCGAAGCCACGCAAGTATACATTGTCCTTCTTTTCGATGAGGCACTTCTTAACCTCTTCCATAAAAGCCTCTACTACAGTACCTACTTCTTTCTTAGGCATACCAGTAGCGATAGCTACCTCATTAATGATATCTGCTTTGGTCATTTCTTTATTTTTTACTAATTTTACTTGTTAATCTTTATTTCGGTGTGCAAAGATACAAGTTTTTTATGATATAACAAAATACTTAAGGCTTTTTTTGCAAAAATAATGCTCTAAGTATTTGCATATAAGGTTTTTATTGCGTATTTTTGCACCAAAATAGAGAAATTATGAGATTTAAGAGATATTTTTTGGCTTTGATGATGGTTGCCTTTCATGCATTGGCGTTGACGGCTGGGGAGGTCTGGACGGCGAAAAATGTACCGATTCCTTTCCTCAGGGATTCTACGCAATATGTTTCCGACCCGGATGGATATGTTGATAAGGCTCAGAAGGATTCTGCCAATTTCTATCTTCAGAAACTGAAGTTGGAGTGTGGCGTACAGAATGTGCTCATCATTGTGGGAAAGGTTGACAACCAGGATGCCTTCCGGATGGCGCAGGATGTGGGTAATCAATATGGTATCGGTTACAAGAAGAGCCGGAGAGGACTGGTTATCGTCATCGCGGTGGAGGACCATAAATACTTTATTGCTCCAGGAAGTGGACTGGAGGGTGAGTTGACCGATGTAGACTGCGATGATATTGCCCGGGCTTGCATCGTGAAGTACATGCGAGAAGATAATCCGGGCGAGGCGGTAGCATCTGTGAGCCGTGCTATATATAATAAGGTGAAAAGTGGACGGACGGGAATTGCGGATGTTGATGAAGGTTCGGTTAATGACGGAGAGGACTGGTTCCTGGTCATAATCCTGTTCCTTATCTTTTTCGGTGTTCCTATCTATCAGCTTATCCGGTATATCCTGGAGATGCTTGGTATAGTGAAACCAAGACCGAAAAATCAGCAGAGAAATCAGTCTCGTAGGAAAAACAACGATGATGACTGGATACCTCCTTTCTTTATGGGAGGTGGCGGTTCTTCCGGGGGTGGTTTCTCGGGTGGTTCTTTTGGCGGAGGTACCTTTAGCGGCGGTGGCTCTGGCGGAGGATGGTGATGGCTGATTAAAGTTTATAGTTAGTAATTGATAGTTAGTAGCTGATAATTAATAGGTTAGAGTTGATAGTTTAGAGTAAATAATTAATTAATAATAATGACAATGGAACAAACAATGAATTCAAACATGCAACCGGCAAAGAGAAGAATAAAGAAAAGTTGGATCATCCTGGGCATCGTAGTTGTGCTGGTACTATGGATGTTCAGTGGTTATAACGGATTGGTAGAGAAGCAGGAGCTGGCTACCACAGAGTTGGCTAATGTTCAGACTCAGTATCAGCGTCGTGCTGATATGATGCCACAGTTGGCAAAGATAGTAAAGGCTTATGCCAAGCATGAGAAAGAAACCTTTGCCGAGGTAACCAAGGCTCGTGCTGCTGTAGGTCAGGTAAAGCTGGATGCCAATAATCTTACTGAGGCTAGCCTGAAGAAGTATGCTGCTGCACAGGGTGAATTGGCGAATGCTTTCTCCAAGCTGATGGTAGTAGCCGAGAAATATCCTGAGTTGAAAGCCAGCGAGAACTTCAAGGCTCTTCAGGTTCAGGAAGAGGGTACTGAAAACCGTATCAGTGAAGCGCGCCGCAAGTATAATGAAGCTGTCCAGAACTATAACCAGACAGTTAGAAAGATGCCTAGTGCTCTTATCGCCGGTCTCTTCAATTTCAGTGTGATGCCAAAGTTTGAGGCAGCAGCAGGAGCTGAGAAGGCACCAGACTTGGATATCTAATTTTGAATCAATCATCAAGAATCCTGTTTTTCAATGGGATTAATAGATTTGTCATCTAGTCAATGGGAACGAGAAGTGTCCCATTGGCTAGATTTTCTGTTTTATGCGCTTTCAATTTGAAAGTAACTCAATATTTTATATATATTTTGTATTTCAGATGTTTTGTATTTCAGAAATTCTTTGTATCTTTGCACGCAATTTAAGAAATATGGTAGAAATACCGCAAACATTGAAATTTCAATAAGGTAAATTACAAATATGAAACAAACAAAGATTGTCGCTTCCATCAGTGATCGTAGATGTGATCAGGATTTTATCCGAAAGCTGTTTTTCGCCGGTATGAACGTAGTTCGTATGAATACTGCTCATGCCACAGAAGAGGGTATACGCACCATCGTAAAGAATGTAAGAGCCGTGTCTCCACATATTGGTATTATGATTGATACCAAAGGTCCTGAGGTGCGAACTACAGGTGTGAAGGAACCTATCCACTACAATGTTGGTGATGTAGTGAAAATCTTTGGACGTCCGGAAATGGAGTCTTCTCATGATATTGTGAATGTGAGCTATCCTGACATCGCAGCCGATGTTAAGGTAGGTGATGATTTGCTCTTCGATGATGGTGAACTCGATATGAAGATTATCGACAACCAGGGTCCTATGTTGGTTGCTGAGGTTCAGAACGAAGGTGTGCTCGGTGCTCACAAGAGCGTGAATGTACCGGGAGAGCATATCGACCTGCCTGCACTGACTGAGAAAGATCGCCGGAATATTGAACTCGCTATCGAGTTGGATATTGATTTCATCGCTCACTCTTTTGTGCGCAATGCTGCCGATGTGAAGGCAGTTCAGGATATTTTGGATGCTCATAACAGCGATATCAAGATCATCTCGAAGATTGAAAATCAGGAAGGTGTTGATAATATCGATGAGATTATTGATGCATGCTATGGTATCATGATTGCCCGTGGTGACTTGGGTATCGAGGTGCCAATCGAGAGAATTCCAGGCATCCAGCGTCGTATCATCTCTAAGTGTGTGAAGGCGCAGAAACCGGTAATCGTGGCTACACAGATGTTGCATACCATGATTAAGAACCCACGTCCTACCCGTGCTGAGGTAACCGATATCGCCAATGCAATCTTCTATCGCACCGATGCGCTGATGCTTTCTGGTGAGACTGCAAGCGGAAAGTATCCTGTAGAGGCAGTGCAGACCATGGCCCGTATTGCTGAGCAGGCAGAGAAGGACAAGTCTCCGCTGAATGATATTGATCCAATGGAGGGTGGAAAGATTGACCAGAAACTCTTCCTGGCTCATGCTGCCATCGAGGCTACAAAGAAGTTGGGTGTAGCCGGTATCATCACTGATGGTGAAACCGGTCAGACCGCACGCGACCTGGCAGCTTTCCGTGGTCCTAATCCGGTATTGGCTATCTGCTACAAGGAGAAACTTCAGCGCTGGTTGAATTTGAGCTATGGTATTATTCCAATCCATCAGAAGGATCAGGTTTCTACCAAGGCTATGTTTACTGCTGCGGTACGTATGCTTCGCCAGAAAGGCTACTTAGGCGAGGAGGATAAGATTGCTTATCTGAGTGGTAGCTTCGGAGAGGGTGGAGGTACTACCTTCGTAGAGATTAATAAGGTGAAGAAGATTTTCGATAACAGTTATAGCTTTAATTTGCCTTCAAATGGCATCGAAGACAAGTAAAAAAGGCTATTATTTCAAAAAAAAATAGACGTAAGTAGAATTATTGGTGCAAAAATTTGCAGTATTCAAAAAAATACCGTAATTTTGCACCAATATTTTAAAACGAAAATTTTAGAAAATGAAAAAACTCGTTAGTTCAGTTTTAGTCGCTTTGACTATGCTCTTAGTGCTTGGCAGTTGTGGAAGCACTAAGAATGTAGCTTATTTCCAAAATGCAGATTCTATCAGTTTGGCTGCTTCAAGAATGCTTTATGAAGCCAAGATTATGCCTAAGGACGAACTTACTATTACAGTAATTACAACAGATCCTAAGGCTGCAATGCCTTTCAACCTCTCTGTTTCTCAAACCTTGGGAACTGGAGGACAGTTGAGCTATGGTAGCGGTTCCCTGCAGGGATATCTGGTTGATAATGATGGTAATATTGAGTTCCCTGTTGTTGGAACCTTGCATGTCGGCGGTTTGACCAAGAAGCAGGCTGAAGATCTCATCAAGAGTAAGGTGAAGCCTTACTTGGCAGAGAACGAGAATCCTATCGTTACGGTGCGCATGGGCAGTTACCATGTTTCTGTATTAGGTGAAGTAGAAAAGCCAGGAATCATTTATGCTCCACAGGAGAAGATGAGTGTTCTTGAGGCTTTGGCACAGTGTGGCGACTTGACCATCTATGGTAAGCGCGACAATGTATTATTGATTCGTCAGGATGCAGCAGGAGAGAAGCATACTTACCGAATGAACTTGAATGATGCAAATATTATTAATTCACCATTCTATTATCTGCAGCAGAATGATATTATCTATGTAGAACCAAATAAGGTGAAAGCTCAAAACTCATCTATCGGTTCATCTACTACATTGTGGTTCTCTGCCGTTGGTACATTGATTTCTATCGCATCATTGATTGTCAATATCTTGCGATAGCAGGTAATAGGTGGGAGTAAAATCAGGATACTACAAAAATAATAATATATATATATGTGTGGCATTGTAGGATATTTAGGTAAGGGTGAGGCTTATCCTGCTCTTATCAAAGGTTTAAAGCGTTTGGAATATCGTGGATACGATAGTGCAGGCGTGGCTCTTATCAGTAATGATGGTGCTTTGAACGTTTACAAGGCAAAGGGTAAGGTGGCAGATCTTGAAGCGTTCTGCTCTGATAAGGATATTTCGGGACATGTGGGTATTGCTCATACTCGTTGGGCTACCCATGGAGAGCCTTCAGCTGTAAATGCTCACCCGCATTATTCCTCTAGCAAGAACCTTGCCATGATTCATAATGGAATCATAGAAAACTATGCCGATATCAAGAAGAATCTCATTGCTAAGGGAGTAGAGTTTAAGAGCGAGACGGATACTGAGGTTCTCGTTCAGCTGATTGAATATATTCAGATAAAGAAAAATCTCGACTTGCTGACTGCCGTTCAGGTGGCTCTCCGTCAGGTAATCGGAGCCTACGCTATCGCTATTCTTGATAAGCGTAACCCTAATCAGATCATTGCTGCCCGTAAGCAGAGTCCGTTGGTTGTAGGTATCGGAAAGGATGGTGAGTTTTATCTCGGTTCTGATGCCAGTCCTATCATCGAATATACAGATAAGGTGGTTTATCTGGAGGATGGTAACATCGCTGTGATGCGCCTCGGTGAGGAATTGCAGGTGGTGAACATCCAGAACGTTAAACTCAACCCTGAAGTACAGACCGTAGACATTGATCTCGGTCAGATAGAGAAGGGCGGTTTCCCTCACTTTATGTTGAAGGAAATTTTTGAGCAGCCAGAGTGCCTTCGTAACTGTATGCGTGGCCGTGTAGTTAGCCGCACAGTGGAAACTCGCGTAATGACTGATGGCGACGATACAACCAGCAAGAAGGAGACTGAGATGGGTGTCGTGCTCAGCTCTATTACCGACCATCGCCAGCAACTTCTCAATGCCAAGCGAATCATCATCGTGGCTTGTGGTACATCATGGCATGCCGGACTTATCGGCAAGCAGATGATAGAGAACTATTGCCGCATCCCTGTAGAAGTGGAATATGCATCTGAATTCCGTTACCGTAATCCTGTGGTAACGAAGGATGATGTGGTCATCGCCATTTCCCAGAGTGGTGAAACCGCTGATACCCTGGCTGCCATCAAGCTTGCCAAGGAGAGCGGTGCGTTTATCTATGGTATCTGTAACTCCATCGGTTCTTCCATCGCACGAGAGACAGATACAGGTACCTATATTCACGTAGGTCCGGAGATTGGTGTTGCCTCTACCAAGGCGTTCACTGGTCAGGTTACCGTCCTTATCCTTCTGGCACTTGCCATCGGTAAGGAGAGGGGAACCATCAGCGAAAATGAATATCAGAAGATTACAGAACAGCTTTGGAACATTCCTGCCAAGATGAAGGAAGTGTTGAAGCTCAACAATAAGATAGCTGACTTGAGCCGTACGTTTACATACGCTCGCAATTTCATCTATCTGGGCCGTGGATTCCAGTATCCTGTGGCCCTTGAGGGTGCATTGAAGTTGAAGGAGATTAGCTACATCCACGCTGAGGGTTATCCTGCAGCGGAGATGAAGCATGGTCCTATCGCATTGATTGACAGCGATATGCCAGTGGTAGTTATTGCTACCCACAACTTCATGTACGAGAAGGTCTTGTCTAATATTCAGGAGATTAAAGCCCGTCAGGGTCGTGTTATTGCTATTGTCAGCAATGGCGATGAAACCATTTCCAAGATTGCCGACGAAGTGATTGAACTCCCTGAGACCTTGGAGTGCCTGGAGCCATTATTGGCTACCATTCCTTTGCAGCTCTTGGCTTACCATGTAGCTGTATGTAAGGGCAAGGACGTTGACCAACCTAGAAACTTGGCCAAGTCAGTTACTGTAGAATAATATATAAAGGGATTCGTCATTTCTTGACGTTTCCCTTTTTTTGGAGGGGGATCCCTCGGATAGGTATATTCAAATTTAACTAAATAAGATAAGGATAATAGAGAGATGGAACCATTGAAACATGAGTGTGGTGTAGCAATGATCAGATTGCTCAAGCCACTGGAGTATTACCAGCAGAAGTATGGTACTTGGATGTACGCACTCAACAAACTCTATCTGATGATGGAGAAGCAGCACAACCGTGGCCAGGAGGGTGCTGGTATGGCTTGTGTCAAACTGGGCGGTAAGCCTGGTCATGAGTATATGTTCCGTGAGCGTGCAGAGGGCAAGAATGCCGTGACCGAAATCTTCGGCAAGGCGAATGCCAACTTCAAGAGCCTGACTCCCGAGCAGCTTGCTGATGCAAAGTTCGCTAAAGAGGAACTGCCTTTTGCAGGCGAACTTTATATGGGACACCTGCGCTACAGTACCACCGGAAAGAGTGGCATTCAGTATGTGCACCCATTCCTGCGACGTAACAACTGGAAGGCGAAGAACCTCTGCCTTTGTGGTAACTTCAACATGACCAACGTAGATGAAATCTTCGAGGAACTTACCAAGCAGGGCCAGAGTCCTCGCATCTACAGCGACACCTACATCATGCTTGAACTGATGGGCCACCGTCTGGACAGAGAGGTGGAGCGCAACTTCGTAGCTGCAAAGGCGATGGAGATGCAGAATACCGATATCACCAACTATATAGAAGACCACGTGAAGATGAGCAATGTACTCAAGACCACGATGAAGAACTTTGATGGCGGTTATGTGGTTTGCGGTATCACCGGTTCGGGTGAAATGTTCTCTATGCGCGACCCTTGGGGCATCCGTCCTGCGTTCTATTACAAGAACGATGAAATCGTGGTAGTAGCCAGCGAGCGCCCTGTACTCCAGACCACCTTTGACCTGGAGGCAGAGGAAGTGCAGGAACTGATGCCGGGCACGGCGCTTCTCGTGAAGAAGAACGGAGAGTGCAGCATCGAGCGCATCATGGAGCAGAAGGGCGATTCAGCCTGCTCATTCGAGCGCATCTACTTCAGTCGTGGTTCCGACAAGGATATCTATAAGGAGCGTAAGCAGTTGGGCGAGCAGTTGACCCAACCTATCCTGAAGGCTGTGGATTATGATGTAGACCACACCGTGTTCAGCTATATCCCGAACACTGCCGAGGTGGCTTACTATGGCATGTTGAGCGGTTTCAAGAAGTATCTTAATGAGACCAAGATTGAGCAGATTGCCAACCTCGACCATGTTCCATCAAAAGAAGAATTATACGAAATCCTCGGCGACTTCGTCCGCTCAGAGAAGATAGCATGGAAGGATATCAAACTCCGTACCTTCATCACCGAGGGAAACAGTCGTAACGACCTGGCGAGCCACGTGTATGATGTAACCTACGGAAGCATCGAGCCGAATGTGGATAATCTTGTCATTATCGATGATAGTATCGTGCGTGGTACTACCCTGAAGGAGAGTATTCTCCGCATCCTCGACCGTCTGCATCCTAAGAAGATTGTAGTGGTTTCCAGTGCCCCTCAGATCCGTTATCCAGATTATTATGGTATCGATATGGCAAGACTGGAAGAGTTCTGCGTGTTCCGTGCTGCCATCCAGCTTTTGAAAGAGCGCAAGATGGAAGACCTTATCGAGCAGACCTATGAGGCTTGCAAGGCAGAATTGGCAAAGCCAAAGGAGGAGCAGATCAATCCGGTACGCTCCATCTACAAGCCATTCAGCACCGAGGAAATCAACGAGAAGATTGTTGAGATGCTTCGCCCAGAGGGCATGACCACTCCTATCCAGCTTGTATTCCAGAGCATCGAGGGCTTGCGCGAGGCGATTCCAAACCACAAGGGTGACTGGTATTTCACCGGTCATTATCCAACCCCAGGTGGCACGAAGCTCTGCAACCAGTCGTTTGTAAACTACATCGAAAACGTTTATCATAAATAAGTGAATAGAGAAGAACGAAGAGTGAAGAATTCATTTGCTCTTATAAGTATGAAATAAAAGAATCAAATGTCAGATATGAAAAAAGTAACCTTAGTTTTGAGCGATGGAACCAAGTTCCATGGCAAATCTTTTGGATATGACGCTCCTGTAGCGGGCGAGGTTGTGTTCAACACAGCCATGATGGGATATCCAGAGAGTTTGACCGACCCTTCTTACGCCGGTCAGTTGATGACACTTACATTCCCTCTCGTGGGCAACTATGGTGTGCCACCATTTACTTTTGAGGAGAATGGTTTGCCAACCTTCATGGAGAGTGACAAGATTTATGCTTCTGCCATCATCGTGAATGATTACAGCGAGCAGTACAGCCACTGGAATGCAGTGGAGAGTCTTGCCGACTGGTTGAAGCGCGAAAAGGTGCCAGGAATCACAGGCATCGATACCCGTGAGTTGACTAAGGTGCTTCGTGAACATGGTGTGATGATGGGTAAGATTCTCTTTGATGATGAGCCTGACAATATTCCTGAGGCTAACTATGAGGGTGTAAACTTTGTTGATCAGGTAAGCTGCAAGGAAATTATCCGTTATAACGAGGGTGCCGGCAAGAAGGTGGTTCTCGTTGACTGCGGTGTGAAGGCAAACATCATCCGTTGCCTCATCAACAGAGGCGTAGAGGTGATCCGTGTGCCATGGAATTACGATTACACCGATATGGACTTCGACGGATTGTTCCTGGCCAATGGTCCTGGTGACCCAGATATGTGCGAGGATGCAGTAAACATTATTCGCAAGCAGATTAGCCAGAGTCGCAAGCCTATCTGCGGTATCTGTATGGGTAACCAGTTGCTTTCTAAGGCAGCTGGTGCTACTATCTACAAGTTGAAGTATGGTCACCGTTCACACAACCAGCCTGTGCGCATGGTAGGAACCAACAATTGCTACATCACCTCTCAGAACCACGGTTATGCCGTTGATGCCAAGACATTGGGCAACGATTGGGAGGAGCTCTTTGTAAATATGAATGATGGCTCTAACGAGGGTATCCGCCACAAGGTGAACCCTTGGTTCTCAAGCCAGTTCCACCCAGAGGCTTGCTCAGGCCCTGTGGATACAGAGTTCATGTTTGATAAGTTTGTAGAAACACTTAAATAATTAGGAATAAAGATGAAAGATGAAAATATAAAGAAGGTGCTCCTCTTAGGTTCTGGAGCCTTGAAGATCGGTGAAGCAGGTGAGTTCGACTACTCAGGTTCGCAGGCCCTGAAGGCATTGCGCGAGGAAGGTATCGAGACTGTGCTCATCAACCCGAATATCGCAACCGTACAGACATCAGAAGGTGTTGCCGACCAGATTTACTTCCTGCCAGTGCAGCCATACTTCGTAGAGCGTGTTATCCAGAAGGAGAATCCAGACGGTATCCTCCTCAGCTTCGGTGGTCAGACTGCCCTCAACTGTGGTGTGGAACTCTATCGCCAGGGCATCCTGGAGAAATATAATGTTAAGGTATTGGGTACTCCAGTACAGGCTATCATGGATACTGAGGACCGTGAGCTCTTCGTAGAGAAGTTGGATGAAATCAATGTGAAGACCATCAAGAGTGAGGCTTGCGAGAACATCGAGCAGACCCGCAAGGCTGCTGCTGAGCTCGGTTATCCTGTCATCATCCGTGCTGCTTACGCCTTGGGTGGACTCGGTTCTGGT
This sequence comes from Segatella copri, assembly GCA_021635485.1. Taxonomy (GTDB): domain Bacteria; phylum Bacteroidota; class Bacteroidia; order Bacteroidales; family Bacteroidaceae; genus Prevotella; species Prevotella copri_P. Next base: position 16,992 of record JAJWOH010000054.1, read on the forward strand.
TTCGCTGACAACGAGGAGGAGCTGAACAAACTCGCTGAGAAGGCTTTCTCATTCTCTCCACAGGTATTGGTAGAGAAGAGCTTGAAGGGCTGGAAAGAGATTGAGTATGAGGTAGTTCGCGACCGTTACGACAACTGTATCACAGTTTGTAACATGGAGAACTTCGACCCACTGGGAATCCATACTGGTGAGAGTATCGTCATCGCTCCATCTCAGACCCTGAGCAATTCTGAGTATCATAAGCTCCGTGCCCTCGCCATCAAGATTATCCGTCACATCGGAATCGTGGGTGAGTGTAACGTGCAGTATGCATTCGACCCTAAGAGCGAGGACTATCGCGTTATTGAGGTGAATGCCCGCTTGAGCCGTTCATCTGCTTTGGCTTCTAAGGCTACTGGTTATCCTCTTGCCTTCGTTGCAGCCAAGCTCGGTATGGGTTACGGTCTGTTCGAGTTGAAGAACTCAGTAACCAAGACCACATCTGCCTTCTTCGAGCCAGCATTGGACTACGTAGTTTGTAAGATTCCTCGTTGGGATTTGTCTAAGTTCCGTGGCGTAGATAAGGAGTTGGGTTCATCTATGAAGTCTGTAGGTGAGGTAATGGCCATCGGCCGCAACTTCGAGGAGGCTATCCAGAAGGGTCTTCGTATGATAGGTCAGGGCATGCATGGTTTCGTAGAGAATAAGGAACTTGAAATCGACGATATCGATGCAGCTTTGCGCGAGCCAACAGATAAGCGTGTGTTCGTGATTTCAAAGGCAATGCACAAGGGCTATACCGTAGATCAGATTCACGACTTGACCAAGATTGACAAGTGGTTCCTTGAGAAGTTGAAGCACATCATCGACATCGACGAGGCGATGAAGAAGTGCAACATCAATACACTTGACCAGGATTTGCTCCGCACCGCTAAGGTTTACGGTTTTACCGACTTCCAGGTAGCCCGTGCCGTGGGCTTGGAGCAGGAGTTGGGCAACATGCACAAGGCAGCCCTCCTGGTTCGCAACAAGCGCAAGAGCTATGGCATCCTGCCTGTAGTAAAGCAGATTGATACCCTGGCAGCAGAGTATCCTGCTCAGACCAACTACCTCTATGTAACTTACGCTGGCGTGAAGAGCGACATCACCTTCGAGAACGACCACCGTTCTATCATCGTACTCGGTTCGGGTGCTTACCGCATCGGTTCTTCTGTAGAGTTCGACTGGTGTGGCGTTCAGGCATTGAACACCATCCGCAAGGAAGGCTGGCGCTCAGTGATGATCAACTACAACCCGGAGACCGTATCTACCGACTACGATATGTGCGACCGTCTCTACTTCGACGAGTTGACCTTCGAGCGTGTGATGGATATCATCGAGATGGAGCAGCCTCATGGCGTCATCGTATCTACCGGTGGTCAGATTCCAAACAATCTGGCTATGCACCTGGATGCACAGAACGTGCCAATCCTGGGTACTGCTGCCAAGGACATCGATAACGCTGAGGACCGTGCCAAGTTCTCTCAGATGTTGACCAACAACGGCATCAACCAGCCAGAGTGGAGCGCCCTGACCTCTATGGAGGATATCGACAACTTCATCGAGCGTGTAGGTTTCCCAGTATTGGTTCGTCCTAGCTACGTGCTTTCGGGTGCTGCGATGAACGTATGTTCTAACGAGGATGAGCTGAAGCGATTCCTGCAGTTGGCTGCCAATGTAAGTGAGGATCACCCAGTGGTAGTTAGTAAGTTTATCGAACATGCCAAGGAGATTGAGATGGATGCAGTGGCAAAGAATGGCGAGGTGATTGCCTATGCGATTTCCGAGCACATCGAGTTTGCCGGTGTTCACTCAGGCGATGCTACTATCCAGTTCCCTCCTCAGAAGTTGTATGTTGAGACAGTTCGTCGTGTGAAGCGAGTAGGTCGTCAGATTGCCAAGGAGTTGCACATCAACGGTCCGTTCAACATCCAGTTCATGGCTCGTGACAATGATATTCTCGTTATCGAGTGTAACCTTCGTGCCAGCCGTTCGTTCCCATTCGTAAGCAAGGTATTGAAGATCAACCTCATCGAGTTGGCTACCCGCGTGATGCTCGGTTTGCCAGTAGAGAAGCCACACAAGAATCTCTTCGATCTCGATTATGTAGGTATCAAGGCATCTCAGTTCAGCTTCAACCGTCTGCAGAAGGCAGACCCAGTATTGGGTGTGGATATGAGCAGTACAGGTGAGGTAGGTTGCTTGGGCGACGATACATCTACCGCACTTCTGAAGAGTATGCTTTCTGTGGGTCATCGCATTCCTGCCAAGAACATCCTGCTTTCTACAGGTTCTGCCAAGCAGAAGGTAGATTTGCTCGATGCTGCCCAGATGCTGGTTAAGCATGGTTACAAGCTGTATGCAACCGGTGGTAGTAGCAAGTTCCTCACCGAGAACGGCATTGAGAACACCCGTGTGCTCTGGCCATCAGAGGAGGCAGAAGGCGGTGCGCCTAAGGCTTTGGAGATGCTCCACAACCATGAGATTGATATGGTAGTGAATATTCCGAAGAACTTGACCAGCAGCGAGTTGAGCAATGGTTACAAGATTCGCCGTGCTGCCATCGACCTGAACGTGCCATTGATTACCAACAGCCGTCTGGCGAGTGCATTCATCTATGCATTCTGCACCACCAAGCTCGAGGATATCGATATCAAGGCTTGGGGAGAGTATAAATAATTGATAGTTAATAGTTAAGAATTGACAGTTAAGTCATTCTTGATGATTCCCAATAGAAAAATCCCTGCTGTAGGAAAGGCTTCCTATGGCAGGGATTTTTTATTTGAACAAAAAAGCAGTGAAAACTTTGGTTGTTTCACAATTAAATCGTAAATTTGCAGCAAAAACTATAATAATGAAGAGTTATGGAAGAAAAATTATCGACTATATATTTAAGAGATGGACGGAACGCCCTGCAATATGTTATGAGCCTGAGCGAAAAGTACAGGCAGATAGCGACCGAAGCGATATTCGAGTGTTTGAGACTGGGCTATCCACTCAACAATATGGAGATAACAGGCAAAGCACGAGAACTGCAGAGGAAGAGGAATGCCTACGTTTGATAAAAATCGCCAAAGAACAAGGCTTGTATATAGATAAGTCGGATTGGGGTAAATTTGGTGACAGACGAATGATTCCAACGGGAGAAAGCATTGTCTTTTTGAGTGAAGACGGAACAACTTTCACCAAAATGAAGTCTCCTTTTGCAAAGGCTCCGATGAAGCATATCTTGCCAGAGGATATCATTTATGAACATCTGATTCATAACATCTTATTCCCATCAACGAGGTATCGTTTTGTTGGCTTTTCAGAGGATATAAAGGGAATCCGGATTGTTCTTCAGCAACGAAATATATCCGATATGTATCAAGTACCATCGCAGAAGACGATTGACGATTATCTCATTAATCAACTGGGCTTGACAAAAGAGAATAGATATTTCTATGGAAATGAATATTTGGCAATAACTGATGTTTCTAATGTCAGTGATAATGTGCTGTGTGATGAAGATGGCAAGTTGTATTTCATAGACCCGATTATCCGGTTAAAGAAGTCGGGAAGAGAAGTATGGGAGTATCTTTATAGAACAAGATGTGTATGATAGTTATAATTGTAAAAAGCAAAAGTCCACCCCTGATTCGCTGTGCAAGTGGGAAGAGTGGTGGGAACTGTCACCTCAAAGGTATGTATATTTTTTGAAACTGCAAAACTTTAGCGAATAAACCATTGCAAAATCCTTGTTTTTGAACGAAGATTACACATTGTTAGTGAAAATTTGGCTCGTTTAACCATCAACTTCTTCAGAAGGTTTAGTGTTACTACCAGTTGAGTTTACAATTGATTCTCCTGTAGTGCTTTCAGACAGTTACACTTCCAAAGACACTGATGCTTGCGCCAAGCCGAGTGTAATAGACCATTTGTCGGTTGTATTCAGTTGCAGTTTGGGCAGTTTTGCTGCAAAAACACTTTTTTACCTAAAAATCTGTTCATAAATAGCTTATTCTCATTTATTTTTTGTATTTTTGCAGAGCATTCGTAATAAATGCGTTTGTGAATAATAATTTCGATATAAAAATAGTTGAATTAAAATATTCAAATGGGGTTGTTGGAGACCCTTATGCTGAGGATTTATGTCACTCGGTAAATACCTTAATTAATTATATAACAGGCAATTGTTATTAATAGGGTGGTTATCATCTTGAAATGAAAGGTATATCCAACTACCGAAGTTGCATGATGTCATGCAGAATAGGTGGTTATCATCTTGAAATGAAAGGTATATCCAACTACCTTTATGGATATTGATTCAATCGAACCGGTGGTTATCATCTTGAAATGAAAGGTATATTTAACCGCACGTAAGACCGCATCATCGGTGGCTATCAACTTGAAATGAAAGGTATATCCAACTTGGGGGAACTGTACTTCCCTGAAAAAGGTTGTCACTTAGGAACAAACAGAAGTGACAATGAAA
>JAJWOH010000055.1:0-21388 GCA_021635485.1 Segatella copri
GTAACCTGCTTGAGCAAGCGTGTAGATGGGTCCATAGTAGTTTCCCAAAGCTGCTCTGGGTTCATCTCACCCAAACCTTTGTATCGCTGGGTGTGGATATTCTTGTCTTCTACTCCATCTCCATACTTGTCGATGAATGCCTGGCGCTGCTGCTCTGTATAGCAATACTCGCTTACCTTGCTGCGATAAGTACACTTGTAGAGTGGTGGGGTAGCGATATACAGATGGCCTTCTTCAATAACCTTTGGCATGAAACGATAGAAGAGTGTCATAATCAATGTGTCGATGTGAGAACCATCGACGTCGGCATCGGTCATGATGATAATCTTGTCGTAACGCAACTTGTCGGTATTAGCCTCCTTGCTGTCTTCGCCATCTACACCGAAGCGGACACCGATACTTTGGATGATGTTCATGACAGACTCAGCTTCGAATACCTTGTGCCACTGTACCTTTTCTACATTCAGAATCTTACCACGCAATGGGAGAATAGCCTGACGGAAACGGTCGCGACCCTGCTTGGCAGAACCACCGGCGGAATCACCCTCGACGAGGAAGATCTCGCATTCTTTAGGATCCTTCATTGAGCAATCGGCAAGTTTACCAGGAAGACCACCACCTGTCATGAAATTCTTGCGCTGTACACTCTCACGTGCCTTGCGGGCAGCTATGCGGGCCGTAGCAGCCAGGACAACCTTTTCGCAGATTCGCTTTGCCTCGTCTGGATGTTCTTCCAGATAATCAGACAAAGCCTCGTTTACAGCCTGCTGAACGGCACCTTGTACCTCGCTGTTACCGAGCTTGGTCTTGGTCTGTCCCTCAAACTGAGGTTCAGCTACCTTGATGGAGATAACGGCAGTAAGACCCTCGCGGAAGTCTTCTGGTGCAATCTCTACCTTTGCCTTCTCAATCTGTTTAGAGATGGTTGGGTCAGCTTCTGCGTAAGCCTTCAAGGTGCGGGTCAACGCCATACGGAAACCAGTCAGGTGGGTACCACCCTCAATGGTGTTGATGTTATTGACGTATGAGTGGATATTCTCAGAGTAATCTGTGTTGTACATCACAGCAATCTCGATAGGAATACCCTGCTTTTCTGTCTTCAGATAGATAACATCATCGAAGAGATGAGTGCGGTGACGGTCTACGTAACGGACGAATTCCTTCAAACCATCCTTAGCGTGGAAAACCTGCTCCTTGGTCTTACCTTCCTCGTCAGGGCGCAAATCTCTCAAGGTAATCTTGATACCTGCATTGAGGAATGCCAACTCGCGCATACGGTTGGCAATGATGTCCCACTTATAGACAGTGTGAGTAAAGATGGTTGGATCTGGCCAGAACTGCTGGCGTGTACCGCGCTTGTTGGTTTCACCTACCACCTTAACCGGATAGAGAGGCTTACCCTTCTCATATTCCTGCTGGTAGATTTTGCCGCCACGGAACACCTGTGACAACATGTGGGTAGAAAGTGCATTCACACAACTTACACCCACACCATGTAAACCGCCAGATACCTTGTAAGAACCCTTGTCGAACTTACCACCTGCGTGAAGCACGGTCATAACGACTTCGAGGGCTGATTTATGTAGTTTCTCGTGCATATCCACAGGGATACCACGACCATTATCTTCTACGGTGATAGAGTTGTCTTCGTTGATGGTAACTTCGATGTCGGTACAGTAGCCCGCCATTGCTTCGTCAATAGAGTTGTCTACAGTTTCGTTTACCAAGTGATGAAGACCCTTTTCGGAGATGTCACCAATATACATCGCCGGACGTTTGCGAACAGCTTCCAGGCCTTCCAGAACCTGAATGTTACTCGCAGAGTAATTATTTGCGTTGTTTTGATTTTCTGCCATTTTAGTATTGTCTTATTTCCGTGCAAAGATACTAAAAAAAGCTGAGAAACAGGAACTTTTGTTTGTGAAAAATCACCAAAAAGTGAAGAAAAAACGTAGAATGTGAACTTTAGCGGCAAAAGTGTCTTGAAAAAGCTGTTTTATAATCGTTTTGCGCGTTTTTATAGGGTATGTTGTAGTATAAACCGGTTGTGATGGGAAGATTTTATGATGCAGGAAATGGATAGTCGGGTTCATAGAAAAGAATAAGGCTGCGACCCTATAAAGGATTGCAGCCTTATTTATTTCTTTGCTTTGACTTATAAGTTAGGCCAACTTAGCGATGTGCTTTGTAAGACCAGACTTCAAGTTTGCAGCCTTGTTGTCGTGGATAACGTTGATCTTAGCCAACTTGTCTAAAAGCTTCTGAACAGTAGGATAGAGCTTTGCAGCCTCTTCCTTGTCAGACATGTTGCGCAACTTGCGGACAGCATTGCGCATAGTCTTTGCATAATACTTGTTGTGCAAAGCCTTCTTCTTGTCCTGACGGATTCTCTTGATTGATGATTTGTGATTTGCCATCTTCTTTATGTTATTTTTTTTATTTCTTAAATGTTTGTAGTCCCTAGCAGAGTCGAACTGCTCTTTAGAGAATGAAAATCTCTCGTCCTAACCGATAGACGAAGGGACCATTGCTTATTTGCGGGTGCAAAGTTACTACTTTTATTTGAATCTAGCAAATTTTTCATAGAAAATTTTCGCTAAATGCGCATTTTTTTGTATTTTTGCCCTGTTTTTCACTAATATTAGGCAAAATGGAGATAAAAACTAGTGCTATCGTATTGCAAACCATCAAGTATGGGGACTCTCAACTTATCGTGGATTTCTTCACCGAAAAGTTGGGAAGACTCTCCTTTATGGTACGTGTGCCTAAGTCATCTAAGGGGAAGATGAAACGGCAGCTTTTCCAACCGCTCATGGTCTTGAATTTAGAATTTGATTATCGTCCCAAGTCAAATCTGCAGCGCCTTAGGGATGTTTCGATTCAGATTCCATTCTCTGATATCCCTTTTTCTCCATACAAACTTGGCATTTCCATGTTCTTGGCAGAACTGCTTTCATATGCTACCCGTCATGAGCAGGCTAATGGTGCGCTCTATCTTTTCATACAGGACAGTATCGAATGGTTAGACCATGCTAAAGGTGCTATTGCCAATTTCCATATAGTCTTTATGATTCAGCTCTCTTTTCATTTGGGTTTTATGCCCAATATAGAGAGCGGTATGTCTGGCGATTATTTTGATTTGGTAGATGGATGTTTTGCAGCTCATGTTCCTTCGCATGTACATTATTTAAATAAGGAAGATTCTATGCGGCTTGTGTCTTTGTTCCGTTTAGACTATAAAACAATGCACCTCTACACAATGTCTCGTATGGAACGAAACAGGTGTGTAGAGGTGATACTGGAGTATTATAAACTTCATTTGCCAGGTTTCCCGGAAATGAAGAGTTTTGCTGTTCTTCAGGAACTGTTTGCTTAGTCTTTTCAGGTTTCCTCGCTTGCTTGATGTAAACGGGAAACAGACGTTGGCTATGTCTTCTGTTTAGGCAAAACTGATAACGCCCTGTACTGTAGCATCATCATTATTGTCTTCTTTCGGTTCTGTATTACCGGAAGCTATATTACGGATTTCTTCCAGAGTCTGTCGGGTACGCTTATAGGTAGGCGTGTTTTCTACCTGAAGGATGACATCCTCGTTATCCAAATCTTCCTGGCGGAACAGGAATATGTGTGGATGACGCTTATACTGTGTCGTATTGCCGTCGCTGCCATAATAGCGCTTGCGGCGGTCTTCTCTTTCAGCACGTTTCTCCTCTTCTTCAGCGAGACGGCGAGATTCTTCCTCAGTATGTTTCTTGAGGTGGCGGTTCATTCCCTCTACATCCTCGAGTCCGAAACCTGTTGCGAGAACGGTTACCTTTACGCGGCTTCCCAATTCAGGGTCAATGGCGAGACCCCATTTCAATTCGAAATCGTCACCGAATTTCTCCATAAAGTCGTTGACATCATTCATCTCGTCCATGGTCAAGCCAGGATTATCTTTCTTCTCGCTTGCAAATGCGATGCTGAGCAGAATCTTCTTAGAGTTGAATACGTCATTATCGTTAAGGAGTGGTGAGTTCAAGGCATCTTCTATCGCTTTCTTTACTCTTCCTTCTCCCTCACCGTAACCTGTACTCATGATAGCCACACCGCCATCTTTCAGTACGGTCTTCACATCATTGAAGTCGAGGTTGATGAGACCATGTACGGTAATGATTTCAGCGATACTCTTGGCAGCTACACTCAAGGTGTCGTCAGCTTTGCCGAAGGCATCGAGAACGGCAAGGTCTGGATAAATCTGGCGAAGACGTTCATTGTTGATTACCAGTAAGGCATCTACATGCTTCGACATTTCCTCTACACCATCCAATGCCTGGTCAATCTTCTTAGGACCTTCAAAACGGAATGGGATGGTTACGATACCAACGGTAAGAATACCTAACTCCTTACTTACTCTGGCGATGACAGGTGCTGCACCTGTACCGGTACCGCCACCCATACCCGCTGTGATGAATGCCATTTTTGTTCCATCGTTGAGCATGTTCTTGATATCTTCAAGAGTCTCTTCGGCAGCCTGGCGTGCCTTGGCAGGTTTGTTTCCTGCACCCAGACCTTCCTTACCTAGCTGCAGGTGTACAGGCACAGGTGAGTCGTTAAGTGCCTGGTTGTCTGTGTTGCAGAGTACGAATGTTACATCGTGTATACCTTCGCGGTACATGTGGTTGACGGCATTTCCACCGCCACCACCAACACCAATCACCTTGATGATGCTATTTTCTTTTTCAGGTTCCCCAAAGTCAAGAATATGAGGAGCGTTTCCATTATCTAGCATAGTCGTATAATCTTTATAGGGTTTATCTATCTGATTTTTTATTTAACCTGTTGTGAAATCTGTTTTCTGATAGCCTGGTCTTTGGCATCTTATTCTTCTTCAGAAATGGTATCTTTCACAAACTTCTTGAAACCTCTCATCATTTTATGGATGAGACTGTTTTCTTTGCGTCTCTTTTCTTCTTCTTCGGCTTCTTTTTCTGCCAGAAGTCTTGCCTCAGCTTCTTCCAGTTCTTTTTGCTTGCGGGCAGCCTCGTCAGCAGCCGCTTTTTCTGCCGCAGTAAGAACAACGCCCTTGCCGGCAGTCTCGTTAGGGTTTCTTGGAGCCTTGTGCTGCTCGGCTGCTACTGGCTTTTCTGCAGAATTGCTGAAGAGATCAGTGCCGATTTCGTCACCTGCACAGTTCATGTCTCCCTTTGCCAGGAGTCCCAATACGGTGTTCATTGTACCATCGTGATTGGTAATCTTAGGATCCTTGGAATTGACTGTTTGAGAAACAAACTTGGCAATGCGTACTTTGTCGATGTGGGTATGTGTCTTGAAAACCTTATCGATTTCAGGCATGTTGCTGCCGCCACCTGTAAGGATGATACCACCCAACAGCTTATCTGAGAATTCCACCGGAATCTGGAACCATGCGTTTTCTACGATTTCCTCTACGCGTGCTTCTACGATTTCGATGAACTTCTTGCTTTCAACCACTCTATCCTTGTCAATAGGGTAGTTCAGGGTCGGGTCGATATTGTTGATATCGGTATAAGCCTTGGCATACTTGAGTTTCATCTTTTCAGCATCAGGCTCTTCAATCTGAAGACAAGTTAAGTCTTTGGTCACGTTGCCGCCGCCTAATGGGATGACAGAGAGATGACGAAGTATACCTTTATAATATACAGAAACGGTTGTCGTATCGGCACCCAAGTCAACAAGCATACAGCCTGCACGCTTTTCTGAGTCTGTCAAAACGCTGTCAGCCATAGCTAAAGGAGCCAGGTACATTTCTGCAATAGGAATGTTGGCATTTTCAAAACAGGTATTGATATTGTTATAGAAGTTCTTCCGCCAAAGTATATTCAGGAAGATGCCTTCCAGATGGTTACACTGTATTCCTACAGGGTCTATCTGGTATTGGTTGTCTATCTTGTATTCCTGAGTTGCAGCATCCAGGATTTCCTGGTCCGGATAGGTCATGTTGCGGTTGATATCCATCAGTTCATTGATCATCTCTTGTGAGATGATGGTGTTACCTGGGAGATCCTTGACAATGACGTTCTTGATACTGCGTATAGAGCGACCGCCCACGCCTACATAGACCTGGGTGATATCCTGTTTCAGTATATTCTTCAACTTCTTGATGATGTTGGTCAAGCATTGGCAGGTTTTGTCAATGTTATAGATTACACCCTTTCTGATGCAAGAAGATGAATCTTCCTCTACGGTGGCAAGTACGGTGATGCTGCCGTCCAAATTCTTCTGACCTGCTATACCTGTCATCTTAGATGAGCCAAGTTCGATAGCTACAATAAATTCCTTTGGCATAGTTCTTATATGTTATCTTAATCTGTTTCTATTTTCTAATTAGCTATTTTGATGCTTTTTACATATGATCTGGTTGTCGAATTCGATATTGATATACGAATACTTGTTCCAGCCAGCTTGTGAGAGTCCATACTTATAGAATTTCTCTAATCGATTCATCTTCTTGTTGACGAAATCGTTGATGGCTTGCTCTCGTTTGTCGATGAGGTTGGTCTCTGGCAGGTTACCTATATATATAATATGGTTGCCTACTCGCGGTACCAGTTCTATTCCTCTATCAGGCAGGACATGGATCTGTTCTATCTGGTTTCGCCAGAGTTCATTCGTCATCAGCGCTTTGCTTAGTAATGAGATGTATTTTTTAGCATACCACTTGTTGATGTAGCCCGTTGCGATGATAATGTCGCATGTATGGTTCGTGTTGGGCATGATCTGATTGTGGTCATCAATATAATAGTCCTCGTTGCTGATGCTTTTGATTCTGACGATTGGCATGCGTTGGGTGAGGTAGATGTCAACAAGACCATCCTGAGTCTTTGAACATTCTGCCGTCTTGACGAAAGGACTGGTCTTCAAGGTTTCTTCTATCATGCGGGCGTTCACCTCTTTGAGCGGTTCCCCCAGCGGATAGAGTTTCCTGGCTTCCAGTCGTTTCTTGATTTCCTTCGCATTCAGAAAGCCATTCGTCATCTCATCTTGAATGTTGATGTTCACCTTGGTGCATACCAACTTCGTTTCATCAGGTTTGTTAAACCTGGTGAAAGCGAATACCAGATAAGTACCGAGTACTAAATCCAGTGAGATGATGATGGTTTTCTTCCAATTGATATGCATTTATTTCTCTTCAAGTATTTTGGTAATTTGTGGAACATAGTTGTCCAAATCGCCAGCTCCTAAGATAACTAGAACATCGAAGTCTCGATTCTTTACCAGGTCAAGAACGTCTTCTTTGTGAATCATGCTCTTTTCTACACCTGGTTTCAGATTGTCATAGATAAGCTTGGAGGTTACTCCTGGAATAGGCTGCTCGCGAGCTGGATAGATGTCGCAGAGGATAACCTCGTCCAAGAGACTCAAACTGTTGGCGAAATCTTTATAGAAATCGCGGGTTCTAGTATACAAGTGAGGCTGGAAGATGGCTGTTATCTTACGGTCCTTGTATAACTCTCTGATACTCTTAGCACTCTGATATATCTCCTTTGGATGATGTGCATAATCAGATAGGAATACCAGTTTGTTATTCTTGATCTTAAAGTCGAAACGGCGGTCAACTCCTCCGTAGGTCTTCATGCCGTTGCGGAGCTCATCGGCTGTACAGCCATTCAACTGTGCCATTGCCATTGCTGCCACACCGTTGGTGATATTGATAGGCACAGGCTGTCCGAGTTCTACGCCCGTTACGTTCTCGATAGGAGAGATGAAATCGAAGGTGATTCCTCCATTCTCTATCTTGATATTCTCAGCGTGGAAGTCGCCCTCGTCCTGGCTGTATTCGTATATCTTGACGCCGTCCTGTACGTGCTGTTTCATCTCCAGACCTTTGTGGATGATGAGTGCGCCGCCCGGTTGGATCAGTTCAGTATAGTGACGGAAACTCTCCAGATAAGCCTCCTTGGTGCCGTAGATGTCGAGATGGTCAGGATCTGTTGCTGTGATGACGCTCATCCATGGGCGCAACCAGTGGAAACTGCGGTCAAACTCATCTGCTTCAATGACAACATAGTCGCTCTTGTCGGAGAGGATATAGTTGGTGCCATAGTTCTTTGAGATACCACCCAGGAAGGCATTACAGTCAATATGGCTTTGGTGCATGATGTGAGCGCACATGGTAGATGTTGATGTCTTTCCGTGTGTACCCGCTACGCACAGTCCCTTATGTGTACGGGTTAATGTACCCAGCACCTGAGCTCGCTTCTCGATGGTGAAGCCATTCTCATGGAAGAAAACCAGTTCCTTGTGTTCTGCAGGAATTGCCGGTGTGTAGACTACCAATGTTGTCTTGGCGTCCTTGCAGGCTTCTGGTATGAGGTCAACATTCTCCTCATAGTGGATAAGCATTCCCTCTTTCTCCAACTCATGAGTCAGAGTGGATGGAGTCTTGTCATATCCGGCTACAACCAACTTCTTGCTGAGGAAGTATCTGGCGATGGCGCTCATTCCGATGCCGCCCGCTCCTACAAAATAAACTGCTTTAATATCTTTAATTTCCATTACTTTGTTGCTAATTTGATTACTTCGTCGGCGATGACGTCGGCAGAGTTCTTTAATCCTAATTTCTTGATATTCTCACAGAGCGAAGCAAGCTTTGCCTCGTCTTTTACCGTGTCAACTGCTTTCTTGAGTAATACCTCTGGTGCATCGGCATCCTTTACGTAGATGGCAGCATCTTTGTTGACTAATGCCATGGCGTTCTTGGTCTGGTGGTCTTCTGCCACATTAGGGCTTGGAACCAGGATAACCGGTTTGCCGATGAGGCAGAACTCGCTGATACTGCTGGCACCTGCGCGGCTGATAACCAGGTCGGCTGCCTTGTAAGCTGCACCCATGTCGCTGATGAAATCAGTAACCTTGAGCATTGGCAACTCCTGACCTTTCAGTTGCTCCATGATGGCAGCATTATAGTATTTACCTGTTTGCCAGATAAACTGTACGCCGCTTTCTTTCACCAGGTCGAGGTGCTGGAGCACACTCTCGTTGATGGTTCTTGCACCGAGGCTGCCACCCACGAGCAGGATGGTTTTCTTTTCAGGGTCGAGACCGAACTGCTTTCTTGCTTCTTCCTTGGTGATGGTTGTCTCCAATACGTTCTGGCGTACTGGGTTTCCCGTCATGATAATCTTGTCGACAGGGAAGAAACGCTCCATTCCTTCGTAAGCCACACAGATTTTTTCAGCCTTCTTAGCCAAGAGTTTATTGGTTACACCAGCGTATGAATTCTGCTCCTGGATGAGGCAAGGTATACCTTTGCTGGCACAAACATTGAGAGTCGGACCGCTAGCATAGCCACCTACGCCCACAGCCGCCATTGGCTTGAAGTTCTTGATGATGCTCTTTGCCATGTGCTGGCTCTTCCATATTTTGAAGAGTACGGCGATGTTCTTGAGCAGATGCTTTCTGTCGAAACCGCAGATAGGCAAGCCCTTGATTTCATAACCCGCAGCAGGTACACGCTGCATTTCCATTCTGCCGAGTGCACCTACGAACAGAATTTTAGCATCAGGGCGTTTCGCCTTGATGGCGTTTGCAATGGATACGGCAGGGAAGATGTGACCACCTGTGCCGCCTCCGCTTATGATAATTCTTAATTCATTATTCATATCCGTTCATGTTTATAACGCAAAGGTATAAAAAAATATCGATTTAACGGCATTTTCTGCCATTTTTTCACCTTAATTTATAAAACTCTTGTCAGGCAGCCACCATTTTGCTGTCGTCGAGCTCATTTTGAGGTATCTCTTTCTTCTTGGCTGTTCTACTGATACTCAGGATGATGCCCAGGTACAGACAGTTGATGATGGTAGATGTACCACCTCTACTGATGAGTGGTAGTGGCTGTCCTGTAACAGGAGCCAAACCTACTGCTACTGCCATGTTGAAGAGTGCCTGGGTAACCAGCATGATGGCGAGTCCCATGCAGAGGAAGGCTGGGAAATTGTTCTCACACCTGTTGGCTATTCTGCCAGCTCTGAACAGGAGGATGATGTAGAGGAATGCAACCAGTGCGGCTCCCCATATACCCATCTCTTCGATGATGATGGCATAGATGAAGTCTGAGAACGCCTGTGAGAGGAAGTCTCTTTCTACTGAGTTTCCAGGCCCTTTGCCTACGATGTTGGAAGAGGCGATGGCGATGTTGGCATGTGCCACTTGGGCATCTTTGTCAAGATCGACATCCTGTGGGGCTACAGGCTTTGAGTTCATAAACTTGTCAATACGGGCTTTCCAGGTGTCGGCTCTATGGAACATCTTTTCTGCCATGTTAGGCTTGTTCTGTTCCTGCTCAACCTTCTCAGTCAGCGTATTTTCCGGTTTATTGCCCTCTTCGCCCTTGTCCTGTCCTACTATCATGATACCTGCAAAGGCTGTGACGATGACAATCATGCACAGTCCCACCAGCTTGCCAATCTGGTTCATCGGCACTCGTCCGATGAGCATCATGGCTAAGATTGTGATACTGAGGAGCATGGCTGTAGATAAGTTTTCCAGTCCGATGAGAATTACAAATGGAGCGGTTGCTACAAGTATAAACTTGAAAGCCTTCCTGTTGGCACCCTGAGGTGCTTGCATGGCGCTAAGAATCTGAGCTACAGCCAGTACTACCGCACCCTTTGCTATCTCTGAAGGCTGAAACTGTACGCCCATCAGGGAGAACCAGCGGGAAGCTCCGTTGGTAGATTGACCGGTAGCCAATACCAGGACGAGCAACAGTAATGAGATGCCCATCACGACGGGTGTAACAATCTTGAAGTACTTGCATTTCACCTTGAGCATGCAAATCATGGTGAACAGGCCGCCTCCCAAGAGCAAGATATGTCGGATAACAGGCGCCATATAGTTTCCGGTCTTGTACGACAAGGAGCTGGAGGCAGAATATACCTCCACGATGCTTATCATACAGAGAAAGAAGAAGACCATCCAGATCACCTTGTCTCCCTTGAAAATATTACCTATGCTCTTGTTATTCATTTCTTTATCGTTCTATCTGTTCTATTTGTTGAAAACTGTTATTCTCCGATGGCTCTTGCCAGCGCTTTAAACTGCTCGCCTCTATCTTCCATGTTCTTGAAGAGGTCGAAACTTGCGCAGCATGGGCTGAGGAGTACGGTATCGCCCGGCTTTGCCAATTCCTGGCAGGCTGCCACGCAATCCTTCATGCTGTGAGTGTCGCGTACAGGGATGCCGAGTGCGTCAAAGTTTTCGTGCAACTTCTGGTTGTCGGCTCCGAGATATACGATACCAGCACATTTCTCCTTTACCAGGTCCTTGATCTGGTTATAGTCATTTCCCTTATCCTTACCGCCGATGATGAGGATGGTTGGGGTTGTCATGCTCTCCAGCGCATACCAGCAGGCATCCACGTTGGTTGCCTTTGAATCGTTCACATAGTAAACGCCCTGGAACTTGCCCACTTTCTCCAGACGGTGCTCTACGCCAGGGAAGTCGCTCAAGCCTTTATGCAGGGTCTCGTGGTCGATGCCTACAATGTTGCATGCCAGACCTGCAGCCAGACTGTTATAGATATTGTGCTTGCCGCGGAGACTCATGTCTCCCTGTGGCATTTCGAAGGCTGAAGGGAAGTTGAGTTTGTACTTGCCATCTTCTATAAAGCCGACGCAACCCTCCTCCTTGAACTCAGAGAATGGGCAGAGGTGTGACTTGAGGTTGTACTTAGCCAACTCCTTTGTAACGATAGGATCATCATTCCAGAAGATGAAGCTGTCTTCCTCTGTCTGGTTCTGGGTGATGCGCATCTTGGCATCGGTATAGTTCTGCATCTTGAACTCATAGCGGTCCAGATGGTCTGGAGTGATATTGAGCAGGATTGCCACGTTGGCACGGAACTCATACATGTTGTCGAGCTGGAAACTGCTCAACTCGATGACGTAGTACTTATGAGGAGTTTCAGCCACCTGAAGGGCAAGACTCTTTCCGATATTTCCAGCCAGACCGACATCATAGCCAGCCGACTTGATGATGTGGTAAATCAGAGAGGTAGTGGTAGTCTTGCCGTTACTTCCCGTAATACAGATCATCTTGGCGTCAGTATATCTGCCCGCAAATTCTATTTCGCTGATGATAGGTGTACCCTTAGCCATCAGTTTCTGTATCATAGGTGCTTCCTTCGGAATACCCGGGCTCTTGATGACTTCAGCAGCATCTAAAATCTTTTCTTCAGTATGGTGACCTTCTTCCCATTCAATGTTGTGGTCATCCATCAACTTCTTGTAGTTATCCTTGATCTTTGACATGTCTGAAACAAAGACCTCGAATCCCTCTTTCTTTGCCAGCACGGCTGCACCTGCGCCACTTTCGCCAGCTCCTAAAATTACAATTTTGCTCATTGTCTTATTCTTGTCTAATTCAAGTTTCGCAAGTAAGCGCCACACGCCCTGAAAGGGCAGAAGCTCCTAGCCCAGGGCAGCGCCCTGGGTATTTATGGACGCAAGCCTGTCGCCCTGTAAGGGCAAAAGCTTTCAAATATTAGCCAATAAACAAAGCTTTTGCCCTTACAGGGCGCCTTGCTGATTGCTAGTATACCCAGGGCGCTGCCCTGGGCTAGGTGCTTTTGGGCTTTCAGCCCGTGCCTGAACCACTTGCGAAAGTTCTGTTATCTGATCTTCAATGTGATGATGGTCAATGCCGCCAGAATGATGGTTACAATCCAGAAACGGATGGTAATCTTTGACTCATGGAAACAGTTGCGAGGTTTCTTCCACAGATACTTGCAGTCAGGATCCAGCTGACTGTCCTGTGTACGGAAGTTGTCGTGGATTGGTGTGCGCTTGAAGATACGCTGCTTCACACCTCTCCGCTTACCCATCTTGTAATAGTAAACCTGCATCATCACGCTGAGGCTTTCTACGAAGAAAATACCGCAGAGGATAGGCAGCATCAGCTCCTTGTGGATGATGATGGCACCTACTGCGATGATACCGCCGATGGTCAGCGAACCCGTATCGCCCATGAATACCTGGGCAGGGTAGGCGTTGTACCAGAGGAAACCGATGAGGGCTCCGATGAAGGCACAGAAGAATACTACCAGTTCCTCAGAACCAGGAATATACATGATATTGAGGTAGGCGGCAAACTCGATGTGCGACGACACATACGCAAGTATGCCTAGCGCCACACCTATGATGGCGGAGTTTCCGGCACACATTCCGTCCATACCATCGTTGAGGTTAGCACCGTTTGATACGGCTGTTACAACGAAGATGGTCATGATGACGAAGAGAATCCAGCCTGCTGCTACCTTATACTTACCGCAGAAACTGGTGATGCTGGAGTAGTCGAGGTTGTGTCCCTTGACGAACGGGATGGTAGTCTTCAGCGATTTTCTCGCTTCCGTACGATGCTTTACCACCGTTTCCTGTCCCTGTCGCTCAATGGCGAGGTTCTCGTTCATCTTTACGTCGGGTGAAGACCAGAGCACCAGTCCCACGATGAGTCCGATACCAATCTGACCTATAATCTTATATTTACCCTTCAAGCCCTCTTTATCACGCTTGAAAATCTTGATGAAGTCGTCCATTCCACCGAGGAAGCCGAGCCATACGGTGGTGATGATCATCAGGATAAGATAGATGTTGCGCAAACGTCCGAGTAACAGTACCGGTACGAGGATAGCCAGGATGATGATGACGCCACCCATAGAAGGAACGCCAATCTTCTTGACACCGAACGGGTCGATGCTGGCATCGCGCTGGGTTTCTGTGATTTGCTTGCTCTTGAGATACTTGATGAATTTCTCGCCGAACCAGGCTGAGATGACCAATGATAAAATCAGCGCAAGTAGGGCACGGAATGAGATGTAGCCCCACATGTGAGAACCAGAGATGCCCCACTGCTCCAGAAATCTAAAGAGATAGTATAACATTTTTCTTTCTTTTCTTGATTGATTTTACTTCTGTGAAATTCCGAAGATGTCGCGAACCACCTCTTTGTCGTCAAAGTGATGCTTTACGCCCTTAATCTCCTGATAATCTTCGTGTCCCTTACCGGCTATGAGGATTACGTCGCCCTTCTTTGCCAGCATGCAGGCTGTGCGGATGGCTTCCTTGCGGTCTACGATGCTGATTACCTTCTTCATCTGCTGGGCATTCAGTCCGGCAAGCATATCGTTGATGATATCCTGTGGCTCCTCGAAACGTGGGTTATCGCTGGTGATGATTACCTTATCGCTCTGCTTTACAGCCTCTTGTGCCATCAATGGGCGCTTGCCCTTGTCGCGGTTGCCGCCGGCACCGCAAACGGTAATCACTTCTCCGCCCTTGCCTTCGAGCACTTCGTGTATGGCGTTCAATACGTTCTCCAGCGCATCTGGTGTGTGGGCATAGTCAACGATGGCGGTAAAACCCTCTGGCGACTGGATTGGTTCCAGTCTTCCGCTTACGCTGTGAAGGGTACTCATTACTACAAGCACATCCTCTGGCTTCTTGCCGAGCATCACGGCTGCGCCATATACGGCGAGCAGGTTGCTCACGTTGAACTTACCGATGAACTGTACGCCCACTTCTCTGCCGTCAACCTCCAGATACATGCCGCCGAAGTGACACTCCAGGATTCTTGCCCTGAAGTCTGCCATGCTGCGGGTAGAGTAGGTCTTCACGGTAGCCTTGGTGTTCTGTACCATGATCATGCCGTTCTTGTCGTCGGCATTGGTAATGGCAAAGGCTGTCTTAGGCAGTCCGTCGAAGAATGCCTTCTTGGCGTTGCGGTAGTTCTCGAATGTCTTGTGATAATCGAGGTGGTCGCGGGTGAGGTTGGTGAACAAACCTCCGGCAAACTGCAATCCGCCGATACGCTTCTGTGCGATAGCGTGGGAAGAGCACTCCATGAAGGCATACTCGCAGCCAGCCTCTACCATCTTGCCCAGGAGCATGTTCAGCTCGATAGGGTCTGGGGTGGTATGGTCGGCAGGGATTGCCTCGTCCTCAATGTAGTTGCAGACGGTAGAGAGCAAACCACACTTATGGCCGAACTTGCGGAACATATTATATAATAAGGTGGCGATGGTAGTCTTGCCGTTGGTACCTGTTACGCCTACCAGCTTGAGCTTTCTTGAAGGGTCGCCGTAGAAGAGGGTTGCTACCTTACCGACAGCATCCTCGGTCGAAGCGACCTGAATGTAAGTTACGCCCTCCACTTTCTCTTCAGGCATGTCTTCGCACAAAACCGACTTTGCGCCCAGTTCCAATGCCTTTGGAATAAACTTGTGGCCGTCAACCTGCGTTCCCTTCATGGCAACGAAGAGATGACCTTCCTTAATCTTGCGAGAGTCGATGTTTACTCCCGAAACCTCTACATCAGCATCGCCGATAATCTGAACCGGCTCGATGTTTTTGAGTAATTTTTGTAACTTCATATCCTGTTTCTTTTTTATATTCTATATATTTCTTTATCTACACCTTATTATATATAGGGCTTCAGATAACTTTTTCTGAGTTTTATTCGAGCACGATGCTGCATACGGCACCTTTCTTGATGACCGTTCCCGGCACCAGACTCTGCTTTACAACCTTTCCTCTACCTGTAATCTGGGTTTTGATGCCCCGGCTCTCCATATTGTAGATAGCGTCTCGGGCTCCCATTCCGGTAACGTCGGGTACGATCGTCTTGCCGTATTGCTTCTCCTTGATGAGCTTGATGCTGTGGTTACCCACGCGCTCTGCCTTGCCCCAGATAGGGTTGCCGTCGGCATAGCTGCCGCTCCAGTTGGCATTGGTCTTGATGCCGAGGTGGCTGAGCACATAGTTGGCAGCAAGGATATTGCCTGCCTTTACGTCAGGAACGAAGACCGATGCTGAGTCGCGGGCGTCCTTTACGTCAACTTTCAGACTCTGCGCCATGATGCCTTCTGAAATCTGATGGAATACCTTACCGCACATCGTACCACCCGAAGCTGGCAAACCTGATTTCTGTATACAGACGATACAGCTGTAGCGTGGCGCATCGGCAGGGAAGTAGCCTGCGAAACTGATGAGATAGCTCGTTCCGCCACTCTTATATCCGCCGGCACCTTTTGAAATCTGGGCTGTACCCGTCTTTCCTGCCACTTTGAAGTTAGGCGAACCGGCTTTCTTTCCCAGTCCCAAGCTTACCACCTGTTCCAGGATAGTTTGCAGTTCCTTGATGCTCTTCTCCTTGGCTATCTGCTGGCGCATTACCTCTGGAGGGAATTCCATGACGGTTTCTCCGTTCTTCACTACCTTGCTCACGAATCTCGGGCGCATCATCTTGCCGTTGTTGGCGATGGTGTTGTAGAAGGTGAGGGTTGAGATAGGCGGTACCTGGGTCTCATATCCGATACTCATCCATGGCAGACTGGTTTTTGCCCAGTTGTCATACTGTCCGTTCTTGTTTCTGTGCGGCATGCGGATTCTGGCTGGTGTTGCTCCCACCAGCGGAATCTTCAGGTCGTCGTGCAGACCGGTACGGTAGATACCCTTTACGAATTTCTCCGGGTTGTTGCGGTAATGGTCGTCTATGATGCGGCTCACACCGATGTTAGAACTGTACCACAGGGTCTGTGCGAGGGTCAGCATTCCGTATCCGCCTTTTCGCCAGTTGTGGTCTTTCATTTCTCTGCCGTACATCGGCCATACACCACCTGCGGTTTCTACATGACAGGTAGTGTCTACCACTCCGTCGTCCAGCGCTACGAGGATAGAGGCAGGCTTGAACACCGAACCCGGCTCCAGGAGGTCGCTCACGGCATGGTTGTGGATTTCTCTGTATTCTCCATCGAAACATTTCTCCATGTTTACGATGGCCTTGATGTCGCCCGTAGGCACATCCATGACGATGGCTACACCCACATTGGCGTTGATTTCCTTCAGCTCATCGATGAGTGAGCGCTCGGCAAGGTCTTGCATGCTCACATCGATGGTGGTCACGATGTCGGCTCCGTCAATAGGAGGGGTATCGGTAATGTCGAGGAACTTGTTACGCACCTTGCGGCGATGCACGATACCATTGGTACCTCGCAGGATGGAGTCGTAACTCAACTCCAGACCGAAGCGGGCAGTATCCTTGGCACCATACATGGCTCCGATGGTACGGCCTGCCAGCGAACCGTAAGTTCTGGTTCGGGCATTATATTCTTCCCAGTGGAAACCGCTCTGGTAGGGTTTCAGGCGGAATACCGGGATGTCCTTTATCTCGGTGAAGGTGTTGTAGTCAACGCGCTTCGGATAAACCGGCCAGTGGCGGCTCATCTTGGCGCGACCTTCGGTGAGGTGTTTCTTGAAGTCAGACTCGCTCAGGTTCGGGAATATCTGGTGCAGGCAAAGACAGATGGAGTCTTGCTTGGCATCCCACAGCGAGTCGTTCTCTGCATCTTTCAGCGCCTTGAAGTCCATGAAAACCTTAAACTCCGGCAGGGAACTTGCCATCAGCTGTCCGGTACAACTCAAGATGTTGCCTCGGTTTGGCTTCACGGTTACGGAATCTCTCTTCTGCCGTTCTGCCACCTTCATCCAGTAATCATGCTTGGCGGTCATGATGTAGAGCGCTTTACCCACTACGGCTATGGCGAAAATCGTCATGATGATGGCGATGGCGCTGTAGCGGGGCATTACTTTCTTGTGATCAAATTTGCTGCTCATTCTTCGGGTACGTTTATGATGTATGGAGGTTGGGTGGCGATGTGCAGCACGCTGTCTTTGTTGTTCTTCAGCATGTCGAGCACATTACTTTCACGACTCTTCTCTGTTATCTGACTGCTTGTAGACAGCGCTTTGTATTTGGTGTCTTGCAGTTCTTTCTGTAGCTTGTCCAACTCGATGATATCGTTCTGAATATTGTATCGGTTGGATATGTAGATGATGACAAAAAACACGATGAGGATAACGAGCCATATCTGCCGGCGTATGATCTGGGCGGTAAGAATATCTCCACCCAAAATCTTTCGCAGCGTAAAGCTCGATGATCCTGAAGCCTCTTCCTCGATGGCTTGCTTGGCAATCACTTCCTTGAGCGAAGCCTGTGGGGCTTCCTGCTGCTGTGGCTCTTCCTGCTGCAGGTTCTCCTGCTGCGGAGTTTCCTGCTTCGGCGGTTCCTGTGATGCCTGTGCCTTTTCTTCGGCGATAGGCTTCTCGCTGATGTTTATGTCTTTATTGTTTATCATTTCTTTTCTGCTATTCTTAGTTTGGCGCTTCTGCTCCTAGGGTTTCTTTCCTGCTCGTCGGCATCGGGAACGATGACCTTGTTGTTCACGAGTTTGAAAGGGGTTTCTATTCTTCCGAAGAAGTCCTGTTCTATCTTGCCTTCTGCATTACCCGCTTTCATCATGTTCTTTACGATTCTGTCTTCCAGCGAGTGATAGGTGATGACGCTGAGTCTGCCTCCCGGTTTCAGGAGTTCTGTGGCAGAGCGGAGCATCTCTTTCAGGGCGTCCATCTCGTGGTTTACTTCTATGCGCAGCGCCTGGAAGAGCTTTGCCATGTCTTTCTTCTCGCGTTCCCGCTTGAAGAGGGGCTCTACGGCTGCCATGAAGTCTTTGGTGGTGAGGATGGGCTTCTCGGCTCTTGCCTTGACGAGTGCCGAGGCGATGCGGCGCGAGTTCTTCAGCTCACCGTATAGGTAGAAGATGTCAGCAAGGGCACCTTCGTCATATTCGTTTACGATGTCGGCAGCAGTCTTGCCCGCACGCTTGTTCATGCGCATGTCGAGTGGGGAGTCGAAACGGAAGGAGAATCCGCGGGTCTCGTCATCGAAGTGATGGCTCGATACGCCCAGGTCGGCTAACAGTCCGTCGAGTCCGTCTACCCCGTAGTAGCGCATCCAGTTTTTCAGGAATCTGAAGTTGGAGCATACGAAGGTGAAGTTCTCGTTTGCCACCACGTTGCGCTCTGCATCGGCGTCCTGGTCGAAACTGTACAGGTGTGCTCCCTCCGTCAGGCGCGACAGGATCTCTCTGGAGTGTCCGCCACCACCGAAGGTTACGTCTACATAGATGCCTCCTGGCTGTATGTTCAACCCGTCAACGCTCTCCTTGAGGAGCACCGGTACGTGATATGTTTCTGCTGTCTTTATCATATATCTTTTTGCTGTCTTATCGCGTTATAATATTGCGTGCGTACTTATTAGTGTATAAATTTGGGTTCAAAGGTACATAAAAATCTCCATATAGCCTTACATTTTCCCACAAAATTTATAAAACTTAATGAAAAAGTTGTTTTTGGTCAACTTCTCCTTCCTGTTTAGGGCATCGCCTTTTTGTTCTCATCAAGTGTGAAGTTTTTGCGAAAATATGTGCAAAATGGGCTATATTTGTCGTGATAGTTTTAAAAAACTAATAAATTTTCGTTTTTTTGCTATTTTTTTGGAAAAAATGGCACGTATTTGAAAAAGTTGAGTTACTTTTGCACTTACTTATATAAGTTTTAGCAAACATGAGTGAATCAATAGAGAAAACGATAGACATAGATAAGATACTGAAGAGCAAGATGGGAAGCAAGGTGAAATTCGTGCCGCGCTTCCTGGTTTCTTGGCTCAAGAAGATTATTCACGAGGACGAGGTGAACAGGTTCTTGTGGAAGAGCCGTGGCCTTTCGGGTACAGAATGGCTCACCGAATGTGTGCGCTATCTGAAGATGGATGTTGAAATCGTAGGCTTGGAAAACCTGCCTGATAAGAATGACGGCAAGCTCTATACCTTTGTTTCCAATCATCCTCTGGGCGGACAGGACGGCGTATGTCTCGGTTCCATCATCGGCAAGCACTATGATGGCAAGTTCCGCTATCTGGTGAATGATCTTCTGCTCAACTTGCCGGGATTGAAACCTGTAAGTATCGGCATCAACAAGACGGGTCGCCAGAGTCGCGATTTCCCCCGGATGGTGGAGGCGGGCTTCAAGAGCGATAACCACATGCTGATGTTTCCGGCAGGCTTGAACAGCCGCAAGCGCAAGGATGGAACCATCCACGACCTGCCTTGGAAGAAAACGTTTATCTCTAAGAGTGTAGAATATCAGCGCGATGTGGTGCCTATCCATTTCGGTGGGCGCAATTCTGAGCGCTTCTACCGCATCGCCCGATTTAGCGACAAGTATCTGCCGTTCAATCTCGCCATGCTGTTCCTGGTTGACGAGATGTACAGGAATGTGGGCAAGCATTTCCGCATCTCCATCGGCAAACCGATTCCTTGGCAGACTTTTGATAAGAGCAAGTCGGCTACCGAGTGGGCGCAGTATGTTGAAGACAGGGTTTATGAACTTTAATGGTTTGCAAAACCCGGAAGAATTGTTTTATATTAAAGAAATCGTAGAATCATAGCATAGAAGAGTAATATGGAAGAAGAAATCATCCAACCGATTGACCGTGAGCTCCTGAAGAGCGAGCTTACACCCGACAAACAACTGAGAATGACCAATAAGAGCCATAATGAGATTTACATCGTTACGGCAAAGGATTCGCCTAATGTGCTGAAAGAGATTGGTCGACTTCGTGAAATCGCTTTCCGTGAAGCGGGAGGCGGAACGGGTAAATCTATGGATCTTGATGAGTTCGACTTTGGTGACAACTGTTACAAGCAGCTGATTGTCTGGAATCCTGAAGCCGATGAGATTATCGGCGGTTACCGTTATCTCCTGGGTAAGGACTGGCAGCTCGATGAGAAGGGACAGCCTAAGCTGGCAACCAGCCACATGTTCCATTTCTCCGACAAGTTCCTCAAGGAGTATATGCCTTATACCGTAGAGTTGGGCCGTTCCTTCGTTTCACTCGAATATCAGAATGTACGTACCAACACCAAGAGTATCTTTGCTCTCGACAATCTCTGGGATGGTTTGGGCGCCTTGACGGTTCTCTATCCGGAAGTAAAATATTTCTTCGGCAAGATGACGATGTATCCGTCTTACATCCGTCGTGGCCGCGACATGATTCTCTATTTCCTCAAGAAGCATTTTGATGACAAGGAGAACCTCGTAATCCCGATGAAACCGCTGAAATTGGATACTCCGGAGAGTGATTTGGCAGCCATCTTTACTGAAGATGATTTCAAGGCAGACTATCGCATTCTGAACCGTGAGGTTCGCAAGTTGGGTTATAATATCCCACCTCTTGTTAATGCCTACATGAGTCTGAGTCCTACGATGAAGCTTTTCGGTACCGCCATCAACTATGGCTTTGGTGATGTAGAGGAGACCGGTATCCTCATCGCCATCGATGAGATTCTCGAAGAGAAGCGAGTTCGCCACATCAACAGTTTTATTGAGGAACATCCTGAGGCTCTGAAGATAACGAGCGGAGCCAATAATGTGATTTATAAGGAAAAAGATATCTAAGATATACAGAAGAAGAGGAGTTTCGCAAGTTTAGCCCCACACGCCCTGAAAGGGCAGAAGCTCCTAGCCCAGGG
>JAJWOH010000209.1:0-3617 GCA_021635485.1 Segatella copri
GTTCACTTGGAACGCCAACGACAGCGATGCCCAAAAGGGCAATGAGAGATAAATTTTTTAGCATACTTCTGTTTATTTTATTAGAGGGTTTATGATTTGTATTGATTCAAATACATAAGATTGTATTTCGGTTGCAAAGGTAATGCTAAATGGTGGAAAATGGATAAAACAAATGATGAATCGAGTGGTACATTTGTTGAAAAATGCCGGAAAAAGCCCCATTTCAGGGCTATTCCGGCACGATTTATCTATATTCGGAAGGCAAAACGCCAAATTCCTTCTTAAAACACTTGGTGAAATAGCTGGGCGAGCTGAAGCCCGTTCGCTCGGCAATTTCATTCACACTCAGCTTACCTTCCTGAAGCAAGGCTGCTGCACGATGAAGGCGAATTCCGCGGATAAAAGCCACAGGAGTAGTATTGGTCAGAGCCGTCAGCTTTTTATAAAGTCCTGTCCGCTCCATGCAGAGGTCCTGTGCCAGTTGCTCCACGCCATATTCGCCATCTTCCAGATGCTGTTCTATCAGAGCACGCACCTGAAGTATCAGCTCGGGCTCCCGATTGACAGCTTCGGCAGTTTTCTGTAGCAGACTATCCTCTGGTAAGGAAGGAATATCATCTTTAGTGGAATCGGTATTTATTACATTTGTTTTCTTCCCTCTACGTAGATAAAGAGTGATGATGCCCACCAGAATCACGAGGAAAGCCACAAAACCAGCTATCGCCCATCCCGACTTCCACCAGGGTTGGTCTATCGTAAAGAAGAGGCCCAACATGGGTGAAACATAAATCAGACCATCGTGATAGGTTCCCAGCCAGATGGCTCCTTCCTTATCCCGATAAACCGTATTGATGCCCGTGGTGAGCGATTTTCCATCAGGCAACGACAATTCCTTTACCTCGCGTGGAGTAGTTCCCAACTTGAAGTCGAACATCAGATAACCATGCTGGCAACTGATCAAAGCCTGATTGTCTGATGACATATTCAATGTATGCAAGATGTAATCGCATGCGAATATCCTGGAATACTTACGGGTTTCCGGATTAAAATGCAGGAAGATGGAAGCATCCGTCTTGTTCTTTTCATCACGTCCGGTTCTTATCTGGTAAAACTGTCCGCTCGGTGTCTGAACGGTGAGTGAGGTGTTCTGATAATGCTGAGCTTCGGCTGTGGAATAGGCAGAAGCGGTATAGACCAGCTTATCTTTCTGAAAAACCGCCACGATTCCCGAATCCATGAAGGCATAAACCTGTTTGCCATCGGTATCCAGATCCTGCAGACAACCCCATTCCTTCTTCAAATGAATCAGATTGCCATCCTGCGTATTGAGCAGCGAATCACCCATAACAACCCAGACATTCTTCCTGCTATCAACAAACAGATCCTGAATGGCATTCCGGGTCGGGCCGTTTCGCATCATTTTCATCTTATCCTCTTTTCCACTTTCTGGCAGAGCGTCAAGGGGGTGTTCCTGAAGTCTGCCCTCTGCAAGCAGAATGCAGAATATCTTCTGGTATTCCTTTACCCACAATCTGTCTTGGCTATCGGCATAAAGATGCGTCTGCCCCTTGTATTTCGTGATGTTTTCTGCCTTTTCTGCAGGAAGGGGAATCAAGGAGAAACGCCTTCCATCATAGAGATTGATGCCCTTGGAAGTTCTCACCGCCAATCTGCCATCTGCCAACTGCATCATCTGTAGGACACGGTTATCAGAAAGCCCCTGTTGGGTATTGAGCACATAGAAATAATCGTTTGTCTCTACCTTCTGGGCAGAACCGGTAAGTATCCAGCCCCAAAAGCAGAGAAAAACGAAGCATAGTTTGATAATATATGTTTTGTCACTTCTCATGGATTATATTATACATTGTCTGCTGATAATGCCCCTCATATCAAAAGTAGAAACCAAAAGAGATTTGCCAAAACGACGTGGACGATTCAAGAAGAAATACTTTCCACTCGTATGAGTCATACGATAGATGTACTCCGTCTTATCTACATAAAGAAAGTCCTCCTCTCGAATCTCAGAGAAGGTCTGCATGCCTATTGGATATAACTTCGTTGCCATATTATCAACTATTTACTATTTACGTTGGCAAAGATAAGCAAAAATCCCGAAACCGCCAAGCGATTTCGGGATTTATTATATTGACACACTCTCTTTTATTTTTTTACCTATCTCTCAGATGCTCATGCCTCTATCACCCAATCATCAATAGTACCTTGGGTAGAATCGAAATTGATGCCAACCTTGGTAATTGGCAAGCCACAAAGAGCGAATCGCTGGCGATAGTTTTTCAGATTGATTTGCTGCATTGCCGCCTGAGCACTCTTATTCAGCTTCAATTCAATCACATAGAGGTCGGTCTTGGTAAGGAGCACAATATCTACCCTGCCACGCGGCGTATGCACCTCCACATCCACCAGGTAATTGGTTAAGAGAGTAAAGATGATGAAGAGCATCTGCTGATAATGCCCCTCATAATTGGTCACGTTGCAGTATGGCACTGTTCCCAGGAAGTCTTGCAACAGATGCAAGGCACCATCCATGTTGCGCTTGCCAATAAGCAATGCCATTTTGGCTATTGCCACATTGCCCCGTTCGGCAGAGACACCATCCACGTAGTTTGGCAGAAGATTATCAAACAACCCTACCTTGATTTCCTTGTTTGGAATATCTAGGGTATAAATCCCCGTTTCCGGATCGTACTCCTTGATGGTAACATATCCGCTCTGGTAGAGCAACGGCGTGATGGTCTTCAGATTCTCCGTTGGTGCATTAAAGGATGAACTGACTGCTTCTGTCGGAGCAATATCCGTTGGCAACACGCCAAACTGCCTCAACATATTGATAAGATAAGTTGGCGTACCAGAACTGAACCAGAATGCCCCCAATTCCTTTTTCGAAAAACAGTTGAGCAGACTATATGGATTGAAAACGTCTGGCGATTTCTTAGAGAAATGATAGCCATCATAATTCTCCTTGAGCTTTGCAATCATCATTTCTCTAGAATATCCAAGTGCGTCAGCAAGCATATCGATGTCATCCGACATATTTTCCAGGAGTTCTTCCTTGGTAATACCGCAAATGCCAGCATATTCTGCATCCATACTCACATTTGTGATATTGTTCAGTTCACTGAAGATGCTAACTTGCGAGAACTTGGTGATACCTGTAAGAAAAACAAAACGCAGTTTTGCCTCACTATATTTCAGGGGACTAAAGAAGTTGCGCATGATATTGCGCAACACATCCAGTTGCTCTTTCTCGTGAGCCACATCCAGCATAGGCGCATCATATTCATCGATGAGCACCACCACTTGTTTTCCACTCTTCTCATAAGCTGTATTGATGAGGTCGATGAGTCGGTTATTTGCCCCGATACGTGGTTCACTTATACCCCATTTCTTCTCTTGATCTTTCAGGATATAGCCCAAATACAATTCCAGCTGCTCTGGTTCCATGTGCTTGCCACCGCTCATGTCAAAATGGAGGACAGGGTATTCCGTCCACTCCTTTTCTAACTTATCAACTGCCAATCCCTTGAACAATTCCTTCTTTCCTTCGAAATAGCTCTGCATAGTAGAGACGAGGAGTGACTTTCCGAAACGACGTGGAC